>CAVFRH010000085.1:0-3154 GCA_963624695.1 bacterium | reverse complement strand
TTTTCTCCAATGCCTTTCTAATTTTCATTAACTCACGAGCGATTTGTTTTAGAATGGGTCTGTTATCCACTTTTCGTCTTTCTCCTTTTTATTTACAAATTTGCAACAATAGATTATAATATTTGTAAGTACTTACGGAGCACTTCCTTCGCCCCATGCATACTATATGCAGGCGGAGGGACGGCTCCGTTTTTATTTATTTCTTTGATACACTTTCTGTATTTCATTATCTTTGAACAAGATTATTTTATCCACAAACATTGTACGATCGGATGAATAAATAGACGTTATTTGCCGCTCAATCTCTTCATTTGGCAATGGAGTTTTAGATATATCAAAAATAAAATTATTTGCCTGTTTTCTCTTTTTGTGAATCATTCCATACAAAACATTTTTTCCACTTCCAGTAGGTTGTTTCAAATCAAACTTCACTCCATCTATCAAATAATCCGCCACCTGAATATTCTTCGGATTATTTATTCTTGGCAAGCAAGTTATATTGTAACCATATTTTTTGCAAAGAATCTCAGCAATATTTATTTCATCCTTCGATGTATCAAGAACCACATTTTTACCATCTACATAATATGTTTTTCCATCTATCGAAACACTCCTTGCGTGATTAACGCTTCCGTTTTCACTTCTTTTCTTTGTCCATTCTTTTGTAATATCAACTTTAGAACGAATATTTTCAATTTTCTTCTTATCCGAATGCTCTTCTGTACTCTTTACTTGCGACATCGCCTTGATCTGCTTCATGGTCTCGGCTCTGTCCATCCAGGCAGCAGTGGAACACCTGCAGTTCGGATGCATGGGCGGAGCGTTCTCCCCGGACTACAAATTTTCTTTTTTATGTCAAATATTTACATTGTTATATAAACTCATCCTCCTCTGTTTCTTCAATATCTGCGATTTCAACCTCTCCATAATTATCTTTTATACTTTTCGGATTGCCTTTGAAAAAGACCAAAACATTTTGATTCATTTTGACAACTTTTCTATATGTAGTAAAAGATTTTCTTGCTCTTAATGGAGCCATAGCGCCACTTTCAATATAAATTATCTCATTGTATAGATTTGCTGCATTTTGAGCGAATATTCGTTTTGTATCCGACAAAAAATCCCTGTAAAATCCTCGTTTATCCCTTATATCTCCCACTACAAAAACAGCAAACCTATCATCTTTTAATTTTCTAAGTGCAATTTTTATAATGTCAGAATATACCTTTAGAAAATCTTCATATTCCATGTTGCTTATATCACGAGGATCCTCTGAATATACTTCCAAGTCTGCATATGGCGGACACGAAAATATCATGTCGCAACTATTATCTTCAACATATTTATCTGCGTTTAAACTGTCATCGCAATACCACGTAGGAGAACAATTCAGTTTATTTGCATTTTCAATATTTGCATCAATCTGTTCCTGTCGCAAATCAATCCCAGTATATTTATATCCAAGAATATCCGCTACTATTCCCCTGACGATGCCTCCTGCAAAGCAGTCAAATATCTTTCCGTTTTCAGGGCAAAACCACCGATATAAAATCTCACATAAAACAGGATCAAATATACTTGTTCCTGAAAGTGTACTACCTGCCCTTTGCGCAAGATCATGAAGTCCTTTTCCTAATAAATCTTCTTCTCTCCCTACTTCACTATTGATACCCAATTTTTTCCAGCTGTTTTTCCTGTCCTGCCAATACCCTTGCCTTGCATCAAATATCGAATATGGAGGTGCTAAAAAACTTTCTGCCAAGCTACCATTACCTTTATTTAAAAAATCATTTGCTTTCGCCTCTTCAAGCAATGAATCAAATCCGAAGTCAGTCATATCAAAATTCAAAATGTTCTCAAGCTCATCATTCAGCAGTTCAAAATCCCACTCTGCTTTTTCGGCAACTTTATTGTCTGCAAGCCGGAAGGCTTTTATTTGCTCGTCTGATAGATCATCTGCTATAATGCACGGCGCTTCTTTCATCCTTAATTTCTTGGCCGCTTTGTATCTTGTATGCCCTGCTACAATAACGCCTTCCCTGTCTATCACAATCGGCACTTTAAATCCGAACTCCCTGATACTGTTCATAACATATTCGACTGCATCATCGTTCTTTCTTGGATTCTTTTCATAGGGTTTTATATCTGCAAGCTTCTTATACTGTATTTCTATATTGCCCATGTCTTCTCCTTTTTACGCACTAAAAAAGCACCCTTTCGGATGCTTTTCATTCTAATTATTTATTTTATATCTTTTTGATCCTGTGGCGATTTGCTTCTCACAATACAGCTTAAAGCTTTCGACTGCTCTCGGAGGTGCCTGCTCAGTGAGTTCATAACAATCTTTTTCTTTGTTTATTCTATACCACGATTTATTAGAACTCCAATACATAAATTCCATGTCTACTGTCATAATATAATCACGTCCTATTCTGAATAATTTTGCTGCATTCTTCTATAAAACGTTTTGCAAACTTATTTTCACTTCCATTATAACTACCTGCAAAACATTCTGCAATGATCTCTTGACCATTATCATAAGAACCTGCATACTCTGAAAGATTCAGTTTTACATATTCCATCAATTCCATTGTCGATTGAAGACCTGTAATATTTTTTGCAATTTCCAAACTGTCAATGCCATAAATATTGGCAACCACATGTCCAACCTCATGAATTACAATAGCATGATAATCTGTACCTTTTGTAAACCATCCTTGATCCACGGCTTTGCCATACTCATATCTCAATTGCTCAATATTTTCAAAAGCATTTGCATTTATTCTGATGATATGATTATTTGTTATTGCAAAATCCGCAGAATTCATATTTCTATCTAAACAAATCGTTATGCTTCTTCTTCCACCTGATATAGCAGGATACTGCTTTACAATTTTCGCTGCATCGTCAATCATCTCCTTGATCGTCGAAATATCCCCTTTGTAGTATTTAAATCCCTGTAAATTTATTCCTGCTTTTCTTGCGTATTCAGCAAGCTCTTTATACTCATCAATTGAAATTTTCTTTCCTAGTTTTTCCCATTTTATATTTCCACTAAAGTCCTTGTTTTCTGCCGACATAAGCTTTTCCGTACTCTTCACTTGCGACATCGCCTTGATCTGCTTCATGGTCTCGGCTCTGTCCATCCAGGCAG
>CAVFRH010000084.1:0-7783 GCA_963624695.1 bacterium | reverse complement strand
GCCGATTTTGAAGCAAGACTGCCGGAATATCTGCGGAAAGCGCTCCATTCCAAGACTGTAGCGGCATAAATCGCTATTTTGTTAGTTGAAATATTGAATTTTCAAGGCGCGAATCCCATTTTGGGTATGGGAAGTTTTAGTTTAATATATGAAACGAAAATGTTTGATTTTGCTATTTACACTATGAAACTTTACTCCGTAATATTATATTTTTTCAATTTATAATACAGCGATGACCGGTCAATATTCAGCAACCGTGCAGCTTTGGCCTTGTTTCCATTGGTCTGCAGCAGCGCCTGAATAATAGCTTCTCTTTCCGTAGTCTGTATCTTCTGTGCCAGATCATTCCATGACATTTCACTGGCAGGAATGGAAGTGACAGTATGTGCAGGTTCGTTTTGCACCAAGAGAGGTTCACTGTCGGGAATATCACTTTGCAGGAACTGCTGTGTATTGCTGATCTGGTCGATCAGAAAACCACAGCTTTTCGGTGTGATGATCTGATTTTGATTGATGGTACACAGACGTTCCACAATGTGCTCCAGTTCCCGCACATTGCCGGGCCACTGATAGCTCTGAAATAATTGCAGTACATCGGTGTTGGCTCCGACGACGTGTGTATCGTGCTCATTATTATATTTCTGAATAAAATGCTCCGTCAGTTCCGGTAGATCTTCTTTTCTGTCACGCAGTGGTGGAATCTTCAATTCTACCGTGTTGATGCGATAATACAGGTCGCTGCGGAATTTTTTCTCACGGATCAGTTGCTGCAGATTCTGGTTGGTACAGCAGATGATACGGACGTTGATTTTGATGGTTTTGACACCGCCGACACGTTCAATCTCCTGCTCCTGCAGGACGCGCAGCAGTTTGCTTTGCAGTGTCAGCGGCATTTCTCCAATTTCATCTAATAATAACGTTCCCTGATTTGCCAGTTCAAATTTTCCGGGTTTGCCGGTTTTGGAAGCACCGGAAAACGCACCGGCTTCGTAGCCGAATAATTCGGATTCCAGAAGTTCCGCAGGAATGGCAGCGCAGTTGATCTTCACATACGGATTCAATTTGCGCGGACTTAATTCGTGGACGGCTCTGGCAAACAGCTCCTTGCCAACACCGGTTTCCCCAGTGATCAAAATCGGGAGGTTGGATGCGGCATAGTCGGAAATCGTCTGTTTGATCTCTGTTAAGGCAGTGGAATGTCCGACAATGCGGTTCAGACTGTCGAACTGATTTCGTAGCATATTTAATTCGTGTTTGTAATATTCGTTTTCTTTTCGTAACGCGGAAAGTTCGGTGTTTAACTGGCTGACCGTATGCACGACATCCTGCATGATCGTAACGGCAGCAGCGCCGATCAGCTGCCCGTCGCGGTAAATCGGCATACGGTTACAGGCAATGGTGATGTCCTGCTGTTTTGTGTGATCGTACAGTGTCATCAGGTGTCCGATCTCCGGTTTGCCTGTTTTTAAAATTTCTGCCATGCGTGTGCCGGGAATGATATCGACCACCGGCTGTCCGATGGCATGTTCCTGTGAGATGCCAAGCAGGTTCGCATAAGAATCGTTCAGGTACACGATATTTGCATTTTTATCTACGATCACAAAATTTGGAAATGTTTCCAATGCATCTAATAATAATCTGGATACTTTCATCCGAAAAATTCCCCTTTCTCAAAATAAAAAGCATCTGCCCGTGGGAACTGCATGCTGAATTTCACATACATTTGACTTACATACAGTATGACATAATGTGTGTGTAAAAGTAAAGAAAATGTTTAAAAGTGTTGGAAAAATAAACATATATCACCACAAAAGTGTTGAAAAATCCAACGGAAATAAAATGATACATCTGAAAATGGCTTAAAACGGGCATTTTTAAAATTGGCACGCCCATTGCTTTATATAAAGGCATAAGGAGGGACGGTCAATGATAAAGAATATCACCGTAGTAGGAGCAGGAACCATGGGACATGGAATTGCTCATGTATTTGCACGAAAAGGATACAACGTAAGTATCTATGAGCCATTCGAAGTCGTAAGAGAGCAGGCAATGGAGAAAATTTCGGGAGAGCTGCAGTTTATGGTAGACGAAGATTACATCACTGCAGAGGAAAAAGAAGAAACACTGAAACATATCAAAATTTATGATCAGCTGGTGGATGCAGCAAAGGATGCTGATTATGTCATCGAAGCATGTCCGGAGAAAATGGAACTCAAGCAGGAGCTTTTTGAGACACTGGATAAGATCTGTCCGAAGCATACGATTTTTGCAACGAACACTTCCAGCCTGAAGCTGTCAGAAATGATCCAGAATCTGCCGGCAGAACGTCAGAAATTATGTATGGTAAGCCACTGGTACAATCCGCCATATCTGATTCCAATCGCAGAGCTTTCCAAATTTGGAAATATGGAAGACGAAAAATTCCAGGAAGTATATGACCTGTATACAACATGTGAAAAACAGCCGGTCTGTGTATTAAAGGATATCACAGGAATGATCGCAAACCGTCTGCTTCATGCACAGGCCAGAGAAGCGTTCCATCTGGTAGAAATCGGTGCTGCAACTGCAGAAGATGTGGATAAAGCATTAAAGTACGGACCATGTTTCAGAAATGCCACCACAGGAATGCTGGAAGTGGCCGACATGGGCGGCCTGGATGTATGGCTTGCCGGTGAGGACAATATGCTTCCGGCACTGGACAATTCCGACCATGCCTGCGATGCAATGCGTAACCTTGTAAAAGACGGCAACCTGGGAATCAAGACCGGAAAAGGATTTTTTGATTATCCGGATGATGTGCGGGCAAATGCACAGAATGCTTTTTACAAACGTCTAATCGTTCAGTTAAAAGCAAGCAAAAATTACGAATAAAAATCAATATACCATAAACAAAAAGAAACCATAAAGTGAAATATAAATTATAAAAGTAAAAAGCCTCTATTTTAAAAATAACAAAAAAGAATAACACAAAGACAACGAATTTATCTCAGAAAAAAGGAGAACGACGATTATGGACAAGAGTTTAAAAAACAAACGAATCATCACAGTAGCAACCACAGGCGCATGGCCGAAAAAAGAGAATAACCCGAACGTACCGTTACAGCCGGAAGAGATTTCCGAGGAGATCTATCAGTGCTGGAAGATCGGCGCAGCAGTTGCACACGTACATGTACGTGACGAAGAAGGAAACGATTCCATGAAAGTGGAGACATTCAAAAAAGTCATTGATCTGCTTCATACTAACCACCCGGATTGCGATATCGTATTAAACCTGACAGCAGCAGGCGGTATCGCAAACTCCGAAGAAGACAGAATGGCACCGTTCAAAACATTAAAACCGGAGATGGCATCTTTTGACTGCGGAACCATGAACTGGATGCATATGGGAATTTTCAATAACAACCCAAATTTCCTCAGAACAATGGGAAAAGCAATGCAGGAAGCAGGCGTGAAACCGGAGATCGAAGTATTTGATCCGGGTATGATCCACGATGCAGCTTACTATCTGAAAACAGGCGTGCTGACAGCTCCGATGCATTTCCAGTTCTGCATGGGATGCGCTGGTGGAATCACAGCAACCATGGAAGATCTTGTATTTATGAAACAGACACTGGAAAAAGTTGCACCGGGTTCTACATGGAGCGCATTTGGTGTAGGAAAAGGCGCTATGGAGATTATGTATGCAGCAATCGCAGCAGGCGGACATATCCGTGTCGGCATGGAAGATAATGTTATGTACCGCAAAGGTGAACTGGCAGAGAGCAACATGCAGCTTATCGCCCGTGCACGCCGTGTCATTGAAGAGTTCGGCTGTGAGGTAGCAACACCGGATGAAGCAAGACAGATTCTTGGTTTAAAGTAAAATATGCGTAAGAGAAAGGGGAGAGGACACGAATGAGTTTTGCAATAGGGCTTATGGGAATTATCACAGCTCTGGTTTTCCTGACGGTAGCGGTTTACAAAGGATGGAGTATTCTGTATAGCAGTATTATCAGTGTTATCATCATTGCACTGACAAACCGATTAAATTTATACGATGCATTGAGTGTAAATTTTGTCAGCAGTTTTACTTCTTATGCAGCATCCTACTTTATTCTGTTCTGTGAAGGAGCAATGCTTGGCAAGCTGTATGATGCCAGTGGGGCTGCATGGAAAATCGGAAAAACAGTTGTGGATAAATGTGGAACAAAATTTGCATTGATCGGTTATATGGCAGTAGCTGCTGTATTGGAATACGGCGGTATTTCAACCTTCGTTATCTGCTTTGTATTGCTGCCGCTGGCAAAACCGATTTTCAGACAGACAAAAACACCATGGTATTTATGGCCGGCCATTACAATTGTGCCGATCATCGGACCGGAACTTATGACACCGGGTGGTCTGCAGAGTCACAATATTATCCCGACACAGATTCTTGGAACAACACTGACTGCAGCACCGGTTATGGGTATCGTATTTACTGCAGTTTACTTCGCAATTTGCGGACTGTATCTTGTATGGGAATTAAAGAGAGCACAGAAAGTGGAATGGAAACGCAATTCTCTTCCACCGGTAGATGAATCTGAGACAGATGGTGTACGTGAAAATGCACCGGGCATGATTGCATCTGTTATTCCGATTCTGGCTGGAATCTTACTGATCAACTTTGCACATCTGAAACCGATTTATGGACTTGGAATCAGCGTAGTACTCTGTATTATCCTGTTTGCCCGTCATATCGAAAAAGGTAAACTGGTGCCGGTACTGAATGAAGGATTTGCCAATGGTGTTATGCCACTGATCATGGTAACTGTTGTAGTTGGAATTGCACAGGTTGTATCACAGACAGATGCATTTTCCGTCATTAAAGATCAGCTTCTGACATTTACAAGTACATCAAAAGTTGCAACTGCATTTTCTGTAGTTGGTATTACAAATATTATGGCATTGATCTGTGGATCTGCATCAGGCGCAATTGCCATGACACTTGAGATGTTCAGTAAAGCATGGCTTGCAGCAGGTTTGAGTCCGGAGTGGATTCACCGTATCGTAGTTACCGCATCCGGTGGTTTTGATACGGTACCATGGAACTCATTTGTTGTACTTATCCTGAGTATGGGTAAACTCAATCACAAACAATCATATATGCCGATTTTCTGGGTATCACTGGTTGCGCCGATTTTGGTTGCATTGCTGGGAGTATTTTTCATTTAAAAATTTGCTAAGGGAGCATATTTTTACGGGTTGGTAAATGGTAAATAACCAGTCCGAACATAGAAGTAGCGCCAGCCGGAAGGCTGGCGCTACGCTGTTATTATCTCGTTTTCATTTTTTTGCAGGAATCAGGAAGTTCTCCAGACCACGGCATCAGTCTGGCAAGAACATCTTCCGGAACATCGTTTCTCGGATATTTCATAAGTTCGGTTAAAAGATATGAGAAATATTCATACGGTTTCAATTGATTGGCTTTTGCACTTTCCGCGATGCTGTAGAGAAGGGCACTGGAGGAAGCACCTTTTACGGAATCTATGATGTGCCAGGAGTGTTTTCCAACACAGAAGCTGCGAATACTCCTCTCGGCATCGTTATTGTCGGTTGGAATCATGGCATCTTCAAGGAATACTCTGAGATATTTTTCCTGGTTGATCGAATAATTCAGAGCTTCTGTCAGCTTTGAACTTCCGCTCGGTTTTTGTTTAACTTGTTTTACCAACGCGAAATAAGCATCCACCAGAGGCTTTACTGACTGATGTCTGTTATTAAGTCTCTCTTCAGGGGATGATTCCTTAAATGCATTATCAAGATGATAGATCATGTCAATCCGGTGGACCGCTTCAGCAGCTACCTCCTGAGCAGGTGTCAGAGCCGCTCCCTTTTTTGCGGTCTTTATAAGTTCTGCGTACTTTCTTCGGCAATGAGCCCAGCATCCGGCCACTTTGATCTCGTCATCCTTTTTCATCAATGTATGATAAGGTTGGTAGCCGTCCGTGATCAGCGTTCCACGATAACCTTTTAGATATTCCTCGAGAACACGGCCGTTTCTTCCTCCCAGGTATTCATACAGGAAGACCGGATGCATATCCGCCCCGCCGGGCGAATGAAATACCCACATGTATTCCTTGGCATGCTCCGGCATGATGAAAGGCGTTTCGTCGCAATGAACATAATGCGATCTCAGGATTTCTTCTTTCATCATGTCATGCACCGGACCAAGATAGTACTCACACAGGTGGATCATCCATCCGGCCATGTCCTGGCGTGGTATATTCACATCATTTCTAAGGAATTCTTTAGACAGACGATTAAGCGGTTCGGCATTAACATACTTTGCGTTAAAGACTGCCGCGGCCAGCTCCGGAGTCAGAATACTATGTGCAAGAAGGCGGTTAGGAACGGGTGCCCTTAAAAGACCGCCTTCATCATGATTTCCGGCGTATATTTTTATATGATGCTCAAGCACTTTAAATTTCGCAGGGATATATTGAAGTTCTTTATAAATCTCATCAGGAAGTTCATGCCAGCCTTTAGGGAACTTTTCATTCAGCTGTTTATCTGTACAGGCATGGGAAATAACCTCCACCTCAACATCCTTCAGATTGATATCACGTTTGCCTTTTGAACGTTTTCTGTGAACGATAACTTCCTCAATAACAGGTTCAGACGGCATACCGTCATCAACAAGAGATTCTGCTTCATTCAGGATCATTCCTGTTGAAAGGTCAAAAGAAAGCTGTCCGGGTATCTGCCCGGATTTTTCACTTCTTTTCCCAAAACGGTGCTGTGTCAGTATGGCAATCTGTTCTTTTAGATCTTCAACCTGTTTAATGAGCTGCTCATTCTGCTTTTGGATCACTTTGTTCTGATCGGATATCAGTTTGAAACTTTGTGACTGCTGAAGATACATAAAAGCGAGAGCTTCTTTGGGAAGTTTATTCAGTTCCTGTTCTGTAGGTACACGATTTTCCATGTGTTTATTATACTACAAAAACGCCCGGATTTCCTTGAAAATAGGGCGTTTGCTGGACTTTTTTATATATAGTTTTCACGACAGAATCAGTATTAAAACAACTCAGGTTTTACCTGTGAGATCACCTTTTTCTGATCAATGGAGAGGCCTTCCATCAGCCATCTGAATTGCTGAGGAGTAAGATCTCTCACTTCTTTTTCGCTTCTTGGCCATTGCAGTTTCCCTTCAGTAAAACGTTTGTAGAGAAGAAGCCAGCCATCACCTTCATAAAGAAGAGCTTTCATGCGGTCGCACCTGCGCCCGCAAAAAAGGAAGATGGTTCCCGGTTCTGTTGGATCAAGGCCAAACTCGGCATTAACAACCGCCGTCAGACCAGCCACACCCCGGCGAAGATCAGTATATCCGGTACAAATGTAGATGTGCCTGAAACCCGTAGCATCATTAAGCATTTCTGATCACCCGGATTACATTTGCCAGAAATTCGGATGAAACGCCTTCCTTGATTTCCAATGTAACGTCATTAATCTTCGCTGTTAGTGTAACCGGAATCGCAGATTCTGAAGCTTCCGGCGGTGTAATCTCGACAAATCCACTCTGAATCAGAGCCGCTTCCTTTACTTTTCGTAACCAGTAATAGTAAGCATCATGAGAGATACCGTGTTGCCGGCAATAATCATCAACTGTCATGCCACTGGCTCTGCAGTCCTTAATCGTAGCAGCCCATTGTTGCATGCGGATCTGTTTGGTAGCAAGTTTTGTGTTCATATCGAGTCCTCCTTGAGAATTTCGTGAAAACTGTGTTCACACTTTACACGATTATCTCAAGTTGGAAGCCGA
>CAVFRH010000083.1:0-93618 GCA_963624695.1 bacterium | reverse complement strand
AAAATGACTGGATTAAATGCATAAAAACCCTTCGTTTTATTTGTGAAGGTTTTAAATATACCCTTTTTGAGTTTGTGCGTATAAATAAATAAAAGAAGCAACGGACGAGAAAAAGGTTACGAAACGAGGGCCAATATTATGAGGAGAAAAATAAATGCAAAACAATTTACAGCCATTTTATTAGCCGCAGCTACACTTGCAACTGCTACCCCGACTACAGTTTTGGCAGGAGAAAATGATGCACAGGAAAATAAAGTCGAAGCATCGCTTATTTCTGAGTGTGAAGAAGAGACAGATGAGAATTCTTCGGAAACTGAGACAGCAGAGGAAGAGGAAGCAAAAAGCGAAGAGTCTGAGGCAGAACCGGAAGCAGCAGAAGAAGATGATGAGTCTGCAGTTCGTCCGGAAACATGTGAAACAGAGGATTCCACTCTGATCGAGGACGAATCTGCAGCAGAAACCAATACAGAAACAGAAGATGCAGAAGAGACATCAAAGGAAACAACGGAAGAAGAGACATCAAGCGGTTTAAAAACATCAATTGATGACATCATTTATGCAACGACTGCAAAAGAAGTAGAACCAACGGACATTGTTGCGGAATATGCGGCAAAAGGCCTCAAAGCTGCGATCGGCTGGGCTTCCGGAAAAATTCCATTTGTCGGTGAATATGTAAAGACAGGACTTGGCTCTCTGGTTGATTACATCATGGGAACCGGAACACAGGAATCCGATAGTGACAGACTTCAAAGACAGATCAGCAATTCTCTGGAACAGACATTAAAAGCCATCAATTCCGCACGCAATCAGATCATTTCTGAAATCAATAACCATGCGGATCTGGCAGATAGAATGAATGCCAACAAGGCAGCTCTTGACCAGGCTTATTCTCTTTTGGGAATGCAGAAGAATACAACAGCCTACATTATGGCTGCAACTGCAATTACCGGTATGTGCGGCAGAGACCTTGACGAGACGGATATTACCATATTTAATACGGCAATGCAGAATGTTTACAATACGAAAGTAGATGGTTCTGCGACCATAAAAAATACTTATATCCAGAATCTTATTGATTATGGCAATCTGCTTTTGAAGACCGGTGTCGATTATACAAACAATACAAACTACGATGCATTCAGCAATTGTTTTACAATCTGCAAGAGCATGGCTTTCATGAATACAGATACCCTTGACACCCGTTACAATACCAACAATGTACTGATGTCCGCATATGAATACAGCTACAAGATCATGAAGGTTGCGATTGAGTATGATATTCAAAACAACAGTACCATTTTGGATACGGTCGAGAAAGCCATTGAAGAACTGAAAAGCTGTTTGGAGGATTCTTCTCTTACCGAAAGTGAAAGGTCGATTGTGACGCATAACCTGAGCAGTTACCGTATTACAAAAAATTATGCAGAATGTGCAATTACAGCTGCAGAAAATCAGTTAAGTGATCTGGTGAATCAGCATACAGAGCTGGCCGGCATTTATGAAAAAGTAGAAGGTGCTCTCGAGACAGAAATTGCAGAATATAACAGTGAAGACAGAATCGGCATCTGCTATTGGATGGATGATACAAAGATGAAATTGAATGTAAAGTCACTGGAAACAGACAACATCTTAGCCAATAGAGTGAAAGAAGTTGAATCCTGCCTGGATACAAAGGATGTGTTTAATCTTTTTGCAGCAGACCTTACATTGAAACCTCAGTATGTAATGCCAAACATGTGGGTTCTGAATAGCTATTTTAGACAGGAGGACAAAAAACTCAACGAAGGTACTCAAGACGAGTCTTCTTATGCAAACAGCCTTGAAAAATCAGATTATGACAAGCTTGCGAATACCTTGATTGAAAAGAACAGTGAGGAAACCGTTTACAGTAGTCTGATCAAGTATCTTACCATTGATGGAAAACCGGCTGCTGATGTAATAAAAGAAGATACAGATTATGTTAATTTGGGACTCTACTGTGATGGAAAGTATATCCTTGCAACCACACTTGATTTAAAAAAAGACGGAGCAACACTGTCACGTGTTGTCAGTTATTTTCCGCCAAACGGAGATATGAGAGAAAATGCAACATCGATTGTTCGTTTAAATCTTTACCATGTACAGTGTGGAGAGGCACATGCAGATTTCCTGGATTATGGCATCAACAAAGATCTGAAGATGATGGATGTAGATGTAAGTAAACGTATCGATGAAACAAAAAAAGATCCGGAAGGTTATAAACTTCTCTTTGTGGAGAAAGTAGACTCATAATATAGAAATCCCCCCTTGAAAAGAGACGGTCCGCGCGGCCGTCTCTTTTGCTGCCAGCGTGCATCTGTGAAGAGCTGCAACCGACAAGTCTTGCAGGAGGAGAGAAAATGAAAGAAAAACGTGTTAGCGCTTTCACAACAAACAAAGACAAGTCTTGTGATGATTTGATAAAATTGCACACATAAATTATAACAGAATGCTGATTTTTGGGCAAAAGAATAAAATAATATTGACATCTAAAGGTGAAAAAGTATACTTAAGATGTGAAAGCGCTTACACAATTTAAAACATTCGAAACTTAAAACGTTAGCCTCGTTTATTTTTTTAGAGGGATTAGGAGGGCTATTATGGAGTATGTAATTGGAATTCTACTATTGGTTTCCTTTTTCGGTTTGGTTGTCTATGCCGTTCGCGGTGGAAACCTTATGCTTGGAATCTTTGTTATGGCCATTATATGGACTGTATTGCCGATGATCGGAAATACATTCGTAACAAATCCAGATTTTATTTCCGCAAATGCGGATTCGATCAGCATTACCTGGCAGGAAGCTTTGAAGAAAGTATTTCAGAGCGGACCAGAAGGCTGGGGTGCAACACTCGTTAATGTTATCTTTGGTGCCTGGTTCGGACGAGTACTTATGAATACAGGCATAGCATCTACTTTGATTCGAACAACAACGGAACTTGGCGGTGACAAGCCGGCAATCACATGTATATTGCTTTGTATCGTAACAACAGCATGCTTCTCATCCATCTTCGGTGCCGGTGCAGTCGTTGCGATTGGTGTCATTGTTCTTCCGATTTTCATGTCCCTTGGTATTCCGAAGGTGCTGGCAACCTGTGCCTTTATGTTAAGTGTTGGCGCCGGTATGTTTGTCAATCCGGTTTTATATGGGCAGTATTCGGCATTCTTCCTCGGAGAGGACGGAACTACCTTATATCCATACGAACAGCACGTTTCCTGGGGTATCTACGCTATGATCATTCAGATGATTGTCATTATCATCATGGTCATTGTTTTAAGTCACAAAAAGAAAGTACACAGCTGGGCAGCAACAGCACCGGTAGACAAGAAGAAACGCCGTGGAGACAATGCTCCGGGTATTGCTCTGATTTCACCGATTATTCCGGTTGTTTTGCTTATTGTTTTCAATGTTCCGATTATCCTGGGATTTATCATAGGAAGCGTTTATGCATTGATCACCTGCGGAAAGATCAAAGGCTGGGGTCAGACCTGCCGTATGGTAAACAAGGATTTCTTTGATGGTGTGGTTGATACCGCTCCGTTGGTTGGCTTCCTGCTTGTTCTTCCCATGTTCAACAAAGCAGCTGAATTGTGCGTACCGTATTTCAATGCTCTGCTGGGAGGAATTATCCCAAACAATACCTTGATCATCAGCATTGCTTTTGCAGTTCTGGCTCCTCTTGGTATGTTCCGTGGACCGTTTACCTTATTTGGCTGCGGTGCAGCAACGCTTGGAATTTTAAAGGGAATTGGATTCTCAACAGCATATCTGGCTCCGCTGATCATTATTCCGAGTACGGTTATGAACGTTTCATGCTGTATTACACAGTCCTGGATTATATGGGGTGTTAACTATGCCAAGGTATCCACGAAGGATTATCTGAAACTCAGTGCAGTTGTAGGCTGGATTATCTGCATTATTCTTCAGGCAATGGTTTACTTCATGTTTGGTTAAAACAGGATACAGATGGAGGATGTGAGAATGAGTAAACGTAAAGTTAGAATGGGTATCGATGTAGGCGGTACCCATACGAAAGCAGTAGCGATTGATAATGCAACACAGGAAATTATCGGAAAATCATCCGTTAAAACGACACATGATGATGTTTCGGGCGTAGCAGCCGGGGTT
Source organism: bacterium (assembly GCA_963624695.1). Lineage (GTDB taxonomy): Bacteria > Bacillota > Clostridia > Lachnospirales > Lachnospiraceae > Alectryocaccobium. The sequence continues at coordinate 89,473 of CAVFRH010000083.1, read as the reverse complement.
GTACAGGCATTTGAAAATTGTCTGAAGGAAAATAAGATCGATCCGGAAGATGTTGTCTTTGTGGCACACAGTACAACCCAGGCAACAAATGCATTGATCGAAGGCGATGTGGCAAAGGTAGGAGTCATTGGAAGCTCTCAGGGCGGACTGGAAGGACTCTTAGCGAAGGCTCAGACAAAGCTGCACAATATAGACCTTGGATCCGGAAGAAAGATTGAAATCTGCAATGAATTTATCAAAGAAAAAGATTTGAATCACGATAACATCCTGCAGGCAGCAAAAAAACTGAAAAACAAGGGTGCACAGGTCTTTGTTGCTTCGGAAGCCTTCGGTGTAGACGATATGAGCTCAGAACAGGCAATTTACAATGTAACAAAGGGTGAAATGGGAATGGAAACGAGTATCGCTTCCGACATCACGAAGCTGTATGGCCTGACAAGAAGAACGAGGACAGCAGCGATTAATGCCAGCATTCTTCCCAAAATGCTCAACACAGCCAATCAGACCGAACAGTCTGTAAGAAATGCCGGAGTTAAGGTTCCGCTTATGATCATGCGTGGAGATGGCGGAGTCATGGAAATCAATGAAATGAAAAAACGTCCGGTTTTGACGATGCTGTCTGGTCCTGCAGCTTCTGTTATGGGCTCGTTGATGTATCTGCGTGCTTCCAACGGTGTTTACTTTGAGGTAGGCGGTACCACAACGAATATAGGTGTAATCAAAAATGGACGGCCGGCGATTGATTATTCCATCGTCGGAGGACATCGGACCTATATTACCTCTTTGGATGTCCGGGTTTTAGGTGTTGCCGGTGGAAGTATGATTCGTCTGAGTAAAAGTGGTGTGTCAGATGTAGGGCCAAGATCTGCTCATATCGCTGGTCTGGATTATGCGGTATTTACACCGGAGGAAGAGATTGTTGACCCGCAGCTTGAGCTGTTTTCTCCAAAAGAGGGTGATCCGTCAGATTATGTAGCCATCAAGTTGAAAAGCGGAAAGAGAATTACAATCACGAATTCCTGTGCGGCCAATGTACTGGGCTTGGTAAAGCCAGAGCATTTTTCTTATGGAAATGCAAACTCAGCACGCAAGGCCATGAAACCGGTGGCAGATTATCTTGGTGTGACCGTTGAGGAAGTGGCAACGCAGATTTTGACGAGAGCCTATGAGAAAATCAGCCCAGTTATCTTGGAACTGGCAGATAAATATAAGCTTGAGCATGACCAGATTGCTCTGGTTGGTGTCGGCGGAGGCGCTACATCACTGATTGGCTTCTGTGCTCAGAAAATGAACATTAATTACAGTGTACCGGAAAATGCAGAGGTTATATCTTCTATTGGTGTAGCTCTGGCTATGGTACGTGATGTTGTGGAAAGAGTTGTACCAAATCCAACAGCGGAGGACATCAGAAGCATAAAGGCGGAAGCAGTCGATAAAGCAGTAGAGAGTGGCGCATCACCGGATACGGTTGAAGTACACATCGAAATTGATCCGCAGACCTCTAAGCTTACGGCAATTGCGCTTGGTTCTACTGAAGTTAAGACCGCTGATCTGATGAAAGAATGTACGGAGGAAGAGGCGAGAAAACTGGCTGCGGCTGATCTTAGAAAGAAGGAAGATCAGATCAAGCTGGTATGCAGGATCCCGAACTTCTACGTTTATCAGGCCGAAGAGAAAAATCGCAAGCCAATTCGAATCCTCGATAAAAAAGGCTTCATAAAGGTACAGAGAACAGATGGTGTTGCCATTGCGGCTAAGGCTTCCGGATACAGAAGTGTGGTTTCAAAATTGTGGGAAGAATTGGCAATTTACAAAGCGGACGCCATTTTAAGACCGGATTATTACATCTGTGCCGGTGCAAGAGTAATGGATTTCAATGGATCCGGAGAATTGGAACAGGTTCTTATGTTGATGGACGTAGAACTTCAGAGCCTGGATCAGAATATGGATATCGTTGTCGTAGGTGCTAAGAGTCAGGCATAAAAATTTCGACAGATCGGGAAAGGAGAGGGCAGATGAAGATCAAAAGCATGATAGAGGAACTTCTAACTCTGACCGATGAGCAGTGGGGCGGATATGCTTTTTATCATGAACCGCTTGAGCGCAAATTGACTTCTGAACAGAAGTTATCTTATACAAAACGTGCGATAAAATGCGGAAATGATGAAGCCATGCTCCTAAGAGAAGAATATCCCCAGATGACAGCAGAAGAGATAAGCAAAGAGCTGGGATTTGAGGTGAAGCTACCCCTTATTCCGTCAGGCGGCGGGCATGTCATTTTTGCCCAGTACACGGAACCTAGTGAAATTACGGTGTATATGGACTGTGTCAAAAAGGCAGAAGATTTAATCACGAGCAAGGATCTTTGCATGCTTTTTCCAGATACCGATCTAAAAGAAATCCTGATTGCCCATGAATTATTTCATGGGATCGAGTACAGAAAACGGAAGGAAATCTTTACACAGACAGAAAAGATCGAACTGTGGCGAAAACCATTTTCGAATAAATCAAGGCTAATAGCCTTAAGCGAAATGGCGGCAATGGCCTTTGCAAAGAAACTATCCGGGATCGATTTTTCGCCATACGTGTTAGATGTCCTTCTCATGTACAGCTATAACAGCGAGGCAGCAGAGGCTTTATTTGAAGAGATAATGGAAGCGGCAGGAATTCGAGACAGAAAAGAAAAGTAAATGAAAAATTTACGCAGCTTGCAGGTGCCGGTTCCCATATTAGAAAAGAGGTGTCAATGTTAACAACGACAATTACAAATGCGCAGAAATATGACTATCTGGGAGAAAGATTTCAAAAGGCGTTTGCTTTTTTGAAAGAAACAGATTTTTCCTCTCTGCATGAAGGAAAAATTGAAATCGATGGAGATGATATTTTTGCGGAGGTTCAGGAGTATGTGACGAAACCTTTTGAAGAGTGTAAGTTTGAGTCACACAGGAAATATTTTGACATTCAGTATATGGCAGAGGGTGAAGAGTATTTTGGTTTTATTTCTGTCAAGGAACTGGAAAAAGATACCGGATATGATGAAAAATGCGATCTGGAGTTTTACCAGTTTCCCCAAATAAGCGGTCGTCTTCATTTGAAGAAAGGAGATTTTGCTGTAGTATCACCTGACGATGGTCATCAGCCCAGATGTATCGGGAAAGAGCCATGTCATGTAAAAAAAATAGTTGTAAAAGTCAAGGTGAATTAAGTTAGAAGAATCCCGAATTTCTTATTTTCTGCTCTTCTTGAAAATTAGGGGTAGATTGTTTATGATACTTTTGCAATCAATACGAGAAAGAACGGGAATAGATTATGACCATATATGATATTGCAAAAGAAGCAGGAGTATCCATTACTACCGTATCAAGAGTAATCAATAACAAAGGATATGTAAGCGAAAAAACAAGAGAAAAGATACAGGCTGTCCTTGAACACAATGAATATCAGCCTAGCGGTATTGCCAGAGGACTGGCGACAGGATCCATGAAAACAGTGGCGATTGTTGTCGTGGATGTCAGGGTTCCACACTATGCTCTGACTTCCTATATTATGGAGCAGCGACTTTCAGAGGAAGGTTATATGGTTCTGGTCTGCAATACCGGCGAAGGAAAAGAGGAGTGCCGGAAATATTTGCGGATGCTTGCACAAAGGCAGGTAGATGGCATTATTTTGGTTGGATCTATTTTTAATCATTTGTGTGATGACGAAACCCTTAATCTTTTGAATGACATACCGATTGTTATGGCCAATGGATTTCTTGACCGAAAAAATGTTTATTCCGTCATCGTAGATGAAGGAAGAGGAATGGAACTGGCTGTTGAGCATTTGCAAAAGAATGGTCGGGAAAAATTAGCCTATGTGATAGATAAATACACAAATGCAGCAGACCGAAAGAGAGATGGTTTTTTGAAAGCAATGAAAGCATTTGGCTGTAAGCATCCGGAAGAGGATGTATATCGAACCGCATACGGCGTGGAAGGTGGAGCAAAAGTAGCCCACATATTGAGAAAAAAAGGTTATGACGGTGTCGTCTTCGGTGAGGATCTCACGGCAGTTGGTGCGATGAATGAGTGGCGCAAGTGTGGTGTGAAGATTCCGGAGGAAATTGCTTTAATCGGATGCAACAATTCGGAATATTCTTATATCTGCAGTCCAATGCTTTCAACGGTGAACAATAAGGGTGAGGTACTCAGTGAACTGACGGTTCAGTTGCTTTTAGAAGTACTTTCTAAGAAAAAAGAAACGGCTTCTTTAGTGGTTATTCCGGAGCTCGTATTAAGGGAGACGACATAACTTGAAAAAGAGGTAAATTATGTCGGAAGTTATATTATTTGGAGAACCCATGGTGATGTTCGTGGCCAAGACCTGCGGACCGCTTTATGAGGTGGAAGAGTTTACGAGAATGCTCGCAGGAGCGGAAGTGAATGTTGCAATTGGCTTAAAAAGACTGGGACATTCCGTAACATATGTTACAAGACTTGGAACAGATCCGTTCGGAACAAGCATCGAAAACAGATTAAAGGCAGAAGGGCTTGATGTATGCATTACAAAAGATGCGGATCATTTTACAGGCTATCAGCTTAAAAGCAAGGTGACAGAGGGTGACCCGGAGGTGTTTTATTATCGCCGAAACAGTGCGGCTTCTCATATGTCAGTTGAAGACATTGACAAGATCGATTTAAATGGGGCGAAAGTGCTCCATATCACAGGTATTGCTCCGGCACTTTCCAAAAGTACCAGGGAAGCAACCTATCGGCTGATTGAGCGAGCCAGAGAAAATCAGATGCTTGTCTGCTTCGATCCAAATCTTCGTCCGACATTGTGGGAGAGCCAGGATGTGATGATTCAGACGATCAATGATATTGCCTTCAAGGCAGATATCGTACTTCCGGGAACCGGAGAAGGAAAAATTCTTATGGGAAGCGATGAGCCAGCAAAGATAGCAGAATTTTATCGAAAAAATGGAGCCAAGATCGTCATTGTCAAAGACGGATCCCGTGGTGCTTATGTGGACAGTGACGAGGGAAAAGCAGCTTACTCAGGATATAAGGTGGAGAAGGTTGTGGATACTGTAGGAGCAGGAGATGGATTTGCAGTAGGTGTGATCAGTGCATGGCTTGAAGAGAAAAGTCTTCCGGAAATGATAAAACGTGGGAATGCAATCGGTTCAATCCAGGTATCTGTAGCCGGTGACAATGAAGGTCTTCCAACAAAGGAAGAGCTGGATCGTTATATGAAGGAGAAGGCACAATGAGACTTCAGGTGGCAATCGACAGGGTATCCGTAGAGTCTGCAGGAAATGTCATTGCAGCTACATCCGGCCGGGCAGATATTATAGAGGTTGGAACTTCTTTGATCAAGGATTTTGGCCTTGCCGGCAGTGTCGGTACCTTAAAGAAAAAATTTCCGGAACAATGCATCCTGGCGGATATAAAAACCTGCGATGAAGGAGCATATGAATTTCAGAAAGCTTATGAAAACGGATGCGACATTGCAACCGTTATGGGCTTTTCATCGCTGACAACGATTAAGTCCTGTGCACAGGTGGCCGAGCAGTTTGGAAAAGAATATATGATCGATCTTTTGGAAGTGCCAAAGGATCGCTTGGAAAGTTTGAAAAAGGAGTTTCCGGAGGCTATTTTCTGCTTGCATCTTCCGGCAGACAAGGAAGGCGACGGTCTGGAAGAAATGGTCAGGGATATGTGTGAAAGCATGAACGGCGTAAAAAAATTGGCCGTGGCCGGTGGCGTTAAGTTGAACAATATTTCCCTGATGGCGGCACACAACATAGACATCGTTATCGTAGGAAGTGCAATTACCAAATCTGAGGATATCAAGAAAGAGACCGGATTGTTTTCAGAAGAAATAAAGAGGTATTGATATGGTAGAGGTTTTGAAAGATATCATGGCAGAAATCAATTCTGTCATAGAAAAAGTAAGTGAAGAAGAACTTGAGGCAGTTATGAAGCAGCTTAATAAGGAACACCGGGTATTCGTGTCCGGAGAAGGCCGTTCCGGATATTCGGCAAGAGGATTTGCGATGCGCCTTATGCACATCGGCTATACGGTTTATTTTGTTGGTGAGACAATTACTCCGGCTATGGCTGAGGGGGATGTCTTCATAGGTGTTTCCGGTTCCGGAAAAAGTGCCGGTGTAGTTGGGGATGCAGCGAAAGCCAAGAAGGCAGGATGCACGGTGATCGCTGTAACCAGCAAGAAGGAATCTCCATTAACGGAAAATGCGGATACGGTTCTCGTTATTCCGGGAACGGTGAAAGGTGATATGGGAAATGAGAGAGGATCCATACAGCTCCTTAGCTCCTTATTTGATCAGAGTTTGCATATTACACTGGATGCTTTGTGCCTTCTTTTGAGCCGCAGAGATCATACAGCCAACGAAACAGCCACAAAGACACACTGGTAATGGAGGAAAAGCATTATGAATGAATTAAAAGAAAAAATTCGTGCATTAAGGATCGTTCCGGTTGTTAAAATAGATGACGCAAAGGATGCGGTTTCATTGGCTGCAGCTTTAGTGCGCGGTGGCCTTGCTTGTGCGGAGGTTACATTCCGGACAGAGGCAGCAGGAGAGGCAATTCGAAAGATGACGGAAGCATATCCGGATATGCTGGTAGGGGCTGGAACGGTCCTTACGACAGATCAGGTAGATGAGGCGATTGCAGCCGGAGCAAAATTCATTGTAAGTCCGGGACTGAATCCAAAAACGGTTCTGTATTGCCAGGAAAAGAAGATACCGATTTTTCCAGGCGTTGCGACAGCCAGTGAAATCGAAAAAGCTTTGGAACTTGGTCTCGATGTTGTAAAATTCTTTCCTGCTGAAGTCAATGGAGGTCTGCCTGCGATCAAGGCTTTTTCCGGCCCGTTTCATATGCTCAGCTTTATGCCTACGGGTGGGATAAATGCTCAGAATGTCAAGGAATATCTTGCTTTTGACAAGGTCTTAGCCTGCGGGGGAACATGGATGGTCAAAGACTCATTGATCAAAAATGGCGAATTTGACAAGATTGAAGAACTGACGCGGGAAGCGGTTGAAAGCATAAAATGATGTGAATCGAATTGAACAGAGAGAGATTTGCAGCTCCGGAAATTTCCGGAGCTGTTTTTTATACCAAAGTATGCAAGGAAAGCTGCCAGTGGCAGATTTTTTTATAAATTCTATTTTAAAAATCATCTTGCTTCTTTTGTCTAAATAAATGCCACATCTTTTCTGGAAAAGGCTTTTTTGTTGAAAGAATTGCCATAAGTAAAGTATAAAGTCTTTTATTTTGCCACTTTTTTCGGATTTTAGTTCAAATAAATGCCACATCTAAAGGATTCCAAACTTTACTTGTGGCATTTATTTAGACTCGAACTTTTCTTTTGGTGCAAAAATATCTGAAATATACCTCTTTTTTCTTCTTTCGATCGCTTATTTAATAGAAAATAGCCGGAATTCGAGACATTTTTCACAGCTGTGGCATTTATTTGAACTTGCATTTGAAACAAATGCCATAAGTTACGGGGTGTAAAGAAGGTCAGGTCTTATTTTTGCCATGATAAGTGGAAATAAATGCCACAACTTAGGGAGAAATTTGCCATTTCTTTTCTGCAAATTTGCCACGTCTCGCAAAGTTTGCTGTCTATGGGAGCGCCACAGCTGAGTATAAATTCTGCCACAGCGTTTCTTCATTTCTGCCCCACCACGGTTCAATTTCTGCCACAGCCGATGAAGAAAAAGACTTATTTTACAAGGGATTTCCCCTTCTTAATAAAAGAAATAAATGTTGTTCTTTATTATAAACAATAAAAAGCTGTCAGCTGGAGCTGTTTGCAGCCTAAGAGAGAGAATGATAGGAGATGTGGCATCTCTTTAGAATGCTGGTATAAACTGTTGACACAGTACGAATGATCTTTTATAATCGAAAAACAACTGTGGCATAAGTTTGAATGAGTGGTCTAAAGTAATGCCACAAAAAGATAGGGGAGAAATGCTTTGAAAGAGAAGAAGGAAATATTATCACTGAGCGGAAATGATACGGTAGTTACTCGGTCCAATGAATTTATCAGTTCAAAATATAAGGCAACATTGCTGGAAAGCAAGCTTTTGGTGTTGTCCATCAGCCGCCTGCAAAACAGAAGCTACGGAAACGATCAGGACCTTACGGTTTCCTTTTCTGCAGCGGAACTGAAGGCCCTTTTAAATGAGGAAGACAGCAAATCCATTTATACAAAGCTGAAGTACAGTGCCAAGCATCTGATGCAGAACTTCTTTGTCATTCAGGACAGGACACGAAATAATTTTAAAATGTCGGTTATTGTAAGGGAATGCGAATACAAGGATGGAGTTTTCACAGTTTCCTTTGATAAGAGCATCCGAGAACATATTTTCAAATTGTCAAACAATTACACGCCCATGAAGCTGTCCATCCTTCTGTCTTTTTCAAAGGGAAGGTCAAATTCGGCCTACAGAATATACGAAATACTACGCACGCATCTTTACAAGATCAAGTCGGGACAGGATCATGTAACAGTCCGCTATGACTTATATGATTTTATGGTGTACACAGGACAGGTAGACATTAACGATGACAAGGTTCAGTCCGCCCTGGAAGCCGGAAAAAATTCAGAATACATTGTAAATAAAATTGCCGGTCCGGATGCGAAGAAAAACATAAACTGGAGAGACTTTAGACGCCGTGTATTGCTTCCGGCGGTAGACGAGATCAATGCGATCACTGACATTCATGTAGAATGTACCCCGGTCAGAGGCGGAGCGGGAGCAAAGGTAGTGGCAATTGATTTTGAAATCTCAAGAAATCCAAATTATTCCATGCCGATCATCGAAAGCTTTAAGGTAGATGCAGATATGCTGATCAAATTTGAGGACATGATCCCGGAGGGAATGTCCGTGCGGGATGAGACCGCCATTATAAAAGCAGCGGCAGGCAATTTTAACAGAATCGAAAAAATCTACGAGATGGCCTTAAAGCAGGCGGAGATAAAAGATTTGGTTGCCTGGATGATTGCAGGGCTGAGGGAAGGCTGGGACTTGAATGAGGAGAGTGACATACACCTTGTTCGGGGAGACAGTGCAGATCCATATCAGGAGTATGCAGACGCAGCAAATGAGATGCTTGATGCGGAATTCATTGAATCATGAAAAATCATGATTTTTACGATTTTTCCAAAGGGGAAATAATCGATGTACTTCGAAATGTTTCCAGGCTGTGGAAGCGTAAGGTCACGGCTTACGACAGCAGGGTAATAGAAGATATGTTCCTTATCTATGCCTTTGATCCGGAGCTGATCAAATGGCTCTTGGAATTTATCTATGAAAGAGGAGCAGAAAAATTAGATTATCTTTATCCAATTGCGAACATCTTAGAGAAAAAAGGAATCAGGGATCGGATAGAGGCGGAGCTTACATTAAAAAAAAGTTTTAAAAAATATACAGCTATACTAAAATATATAAGGAATTCAAAAAGACTTCCTGCCCAGGCGGAAAAAGAAAAAATAGATGAAATCTTAGAAAAATATAAGCCAACAGAGGATGAAGTAAAAGAGGCAGGAGAAATTACAAAAAGAGCAAAAAGACCGTCATTGAATTATTTTGAAACAGTCCTGAAAAATAAAAGAAATGATTTTTGAAGGGGAAAAGGAGAAAGAAAACAATATGTTCAGACCACTTAGAAGACAGAAAAGAGCAATTACAGAGGAAGAAGCAAAAGAACTCCTGTTAAAAGAAAAGCGCGGCGTTCTGGCAGTAAACGGAGATGACGGCTATCCCTTTGCGATTCCAATCGATTATTTTTATGACAGGGAGCAGGAAAAGATTTTCTTTCACGGTGCGAAGGTGGGACATAAGGTAGATTCCCTGAAAAAAAGTGACAAAGTTTGCTTTACCGTTTACGGAAATGAGCATTACAAAGAAGGAGAGTGGGCTCCCTATGTACAGAGTACGGTTGTTTTTGGAAGGTGCCGTTTGATTAATGATGCGGCCGAAACGGAGGAGAGAGTTCGGGAGCTTGCAAGAAAATATTATCCGAGTGAGGAAGAAATTGAGGCGGAGATCGCAAAGGACATTCGGGCAGCACAGCTTTACGAGATCAGCATTGAGCATCTGAGCGGAAAGCAGATCAAAGAAAAGTAAGGAAGAACCGGAAAGGAATGATGCAGTCATGAATAAAAATGATAAGGATTATCTGGGCAAGGCACCGGTCAAAAAGCTGCTTTTCAGTCTTGCAATCCCCACCGTAACGGCTCAGCTGATCAATATGCTTTACAACATAGTAGATCGCGTTTATATCGGACATATAGAAGATGTGGGGGCTATGGCGCTTACCGGACTTGGTGTCTGTATGCCGCTGATCCTCATTATTTCAGCCTTTGCAGCACTTGTTGGAAGTGGAGGTGCTCCCAGAGCATCTATTTGTATGGGAAAAAAGGAAATGAATCAGGCAGAACAGATTCTTGGAAACTGCTTTTCTCTGCAGATCATTATTTCCGTTACGCTTACGATTCTGCTGCTGCTCTTTAATAAGCCATTGCTTTTGGCCTTCGGAGCCAGTGAAAATACCATTTCTTATGCGGTGGATTATATGAATATTTACTCTGTGGGAAACATTTTTGTTCAAATGACTCTGGGCATGAACCTCTTTATTACAACCCAGGGATTTGCGAAAGTTGGCATGCTGTCGGTGCTTATAGGAGCCATTTTCAATATCATACTGGATCCCATCTTCATTTTCGGATTCCAAATGGGTGTCAAGGGGGCGGCTTTTGCAACAGTGATTTCCCAGGCGGCTTCCTGCATCTGGATTTTGCATTTCCTTTGCGGAAAAGAGACAAAGTTGCGGCTGAAGGCAGCAAATATGCGGCTTTCGAAGAATGTTATTCTTCCCTGCATTGCCCTTGGGGCCGCTACATTTGTAATGCAGTCCAGCGAGAGCATTATAAATGTATGCTTTAATTCTTCGCTTTTAAAATATGGCGGAGATATTGCAGTTGGAGCCATGACGATTTTGTCTACGGTAATGCAGTTTGCAATGCTGCCGCTTCAGGGAATCGGACAGGGTGCGCAGCCCATTATGAGCTACAATTACGGAGCCGGTCAGACGGACAGAGTAAGGGAAACTTATTTTTTACTGCTGAAGATCAATTTTGCTTATGCCACGATTATATGGCTTTTGGCGATGCTTTTCCCTCAGATGTTTGCAGGCATCTTTACGACAGATGCGGCACTTCTCGAATTTACAAAAACGGCCCTTCGAATTTATTTGGGCTGCGTTTTTATGATGGGAATCCAGATTGCCTGCCAGATGGCCTTTACATCCATCGGCTGTGCCAAGGAGTCCATCATTGTTGCAGTTATGCGAAAATTTATTTTGCTGCTGCCCTTGATCTATATTGTGCCTGCAATTTGGACTTCGAATCAGACATTTGCCGTTTATACGGCAGAGCCCATTGCCGACTTTCTGGCAGTGTCCTTTACCATTGTGTTGTTCCGCTTCCGATTTAAGGCAGCCTTGAAAAAGCGAGCATAAAGGCAGTTCTAAAGCAGTTCTAAAATTTTAGTATGGGATTTTGCACCGACGAAAAGGAGAAAGAGTATGATAAACCGTGAGGATATGCTGGAGCTTACAAGAAGGATGACGGTGAAGCGAAGTCATTTTTCAAGAATTGCAGGCTGTTATGTGGACGAAAAGGGAGAATTTGATGGGAGCTTTAACCGGGCATTTTTGAAGCTTACAGAAAGTGAAAGAGAGAAAAATCTGCTTCTCGCAAAGAGTGTTCCATTCGCAAGCACAAATGAAAAGCTTCAGGAGCATTATTTCTCGGAAGATGATAAGAGATACTCTGATATATGGAAGCTTCTCATGGCGCTTCGGGAGTGTGAACTAAAAAATGATGCGCTTCTGGATGTCTTTTATGACCTGGTTATGGAAAAATATAAGCCAAAGAAGTCCTATGCTATCTTTTTGTTCTATGGAGTCTACGATATCCCGAAAAAATCCTCTGCGAAAGAATATCAGGGAGAATCGGAGCATGTCTACAAATATCTCATCTGTACCATAAGCCCTTTGCAGGGAGAATATGAGCCTGGAAAAGCGGTCTGCGGCTTTTTGTTTCCGGCCTTTTCACAAGGGTATGCGGATCTTGACCATATCGACCTGTACAGTGCAAGGGGAAAGAATGTGCTTATGGAATGAAGCGGAAATTTTCGAGGTGGTTTTTGATGCAAACTAATGATAAAATACAACAAAATATTGATGGCAAACAAAAATTATCCCTTCAAGAAATAGAATCGTATAAATAAGCACAAAGAGATGAGAGAGAAAAAATAATTAAGAAGCTTGAAAGAAAGGGTGAGATTTGTTATGCAGTATACAAATACCGTAAAAAATAAAATCGGTCTTGGTGCAAATCCGGTCATTAAGAAGATACAAAATGCCGTGGCGAAAGAGCAGGCATCTACCAGTGCAACTTATGTAGGAGTTGTTACAAAGACCATTTACTTTATGATCCTGACAGCAGTGGGCATTGCCCTGTATTACATTTTACAGCCGGTGCTTACCGGTTCGGGAGCGGCTCTTGTAAATGTAAACTCAGATGTCTTTCAGATTTCACTTTCGATGCAGGCAACTTTTGTTCTGGGAGGAGCAGCAATCCTTACTTTGGTGACAGCAATCGTAAGTGCTTTTATCCAGTCCATAGTTCCGGTAACCGGCACCATATATGTTCTTTCAGAAGGATATCTTTTAGCATTTGTTTCTGATGCTTTAAGACCGGAATACCGCTGGATGTCTATTACCGCACTACTGCTTACCGTTGTGCTAGTATTTACACTTCTGTTGCTGTATTGCAGCAAACGGATAAAAGTAAGTCATAAATTCAGAATGATCATAAGTGCAGTCTTTTTGACGCTGCTGATCGGATCGGCTCTGACCTTTGTGATAAGCTTTATCCCGGGACTGCACGGACTTTCAGAGGCAGTTTCCACTATTATGGCAAACCCGGCCATCAGTATAGGACTTTCGGTATTCTTTGTTATCGTTGCGTGTCTTTTCCTGATATCGGATTTTGATGCAGTACACGAGTTGGTTGAAAACCGAATGGACAAAAAATATGAGTGGTCTTGTGCTTTTGGTATTGCATATACGGTGCTTTACCTCTATTTGAAAATTTTGGAACTGTTAATTGAAATCTTTGCAAAAAAATCAGATGTTTAAAGATAAGAATGGCTGCTGTACACCTTGTACAGTGGCCATTTTCTCTTTTTTGAATATTGAATACAATAGCTGAGTTTGTCTATAATAGTGATGCAGAGAAAGTGGCGCTAAGAGATCTGCAAAAAGGGTATAAGGATTTGGGTAAGAAATGAAAAAGATCGAGAATATTCTAAATGCTGTAAAAGAAGGCATTTTGATTGTAGACGAAGAAGTAAAAATTGTATTTTTTAATGATGCATACGCAGAGTTTGTGGAGCATAAGTTAGATGATGTAAAAGGAAGACCTTTAATAGAAATTCGTCCGGGTGCTATGCTTCCGGGAGTAATGAAAACGGGAAAAATGCGGGAGCAGGTGCACCGGGTAGAAAACGGAAAAGAATACTTCGCCAGCATGTATCCTATATGGGAAAATGGAAAGGTTGCAGGTGGAATTTCAACCGTTACCTTTTTGGAAAGTGCCAGATTTCTGGCAAAAATGCTGGCAGAATTAAATGAAAAAGAGTCATACCTGGATGAAAGAATGAAGGAAGTAAACGGAACCAGATATGATTTTGATTCGATTGTATATGGCAGTGAGATCACAATGAATTTCATTGAAAGGGCAAAGAAGGTAGCACATTCAGATCTTTCCGTGCTGCTACAGGGCGAGAGCGGATGCGGAAAAGAACTTTACGCACAGGCCATACACAATGAAAGTGAGCGGAGAAACTATCCCTTTATTGCCATTAATTGTGCTGTTTTGTCGGAAAATATGCTGGAGTGCGAGCTGTTTGGCTATGAAAATGGAGCCTTTACCGGAGCACAAAAGGGTGGAAAAGCCGGATTATTTGAGATCGCAAATAAGGGGACCTTATTTTTAGATGAAATCTCAGAGATGCATTATCCACTGCAGGCAAAGCTGCTTCGGGCACTTCAGGAACACAAGATCCGAAGAGTCGGAGGAACGAAAGAAATAGAAATCGATGTCCGGATCATTGGGGCCTGCAACGTAGATCTGAAAAAATACGTAGAAGAGAAGAAGTTCCGACAGGATCTCTATTATCGAATTGCCACCGTTCCTCTTTATTTGACACCGCTGCGGGAGAGAAAAGGAGACATTGCCCCTCTGCTGGAAAATCATATGAAAAAGGTTTCCATTCAGAATAAGAAAAAAATGGGAATAACGGAAGCAGCAAAGGAAATTTTGCTAGGCTATAACTGGCCGGGAAATGTGCGGGAGCTGGAAAATATACTGGAATATGCGGCTCTAATGACAAATGAAAATCAGATTGACATAGAGGACCTGCCGCCTACCATCATGAGCGAAGGAAACGGAAGTAAAATCCCCACTCTGGCAGAGCGTGTGCGCAAGTACGAAAGGCAGCAGATTATGTCAGCACTGGAGCAGTTTGGAAATACACTGGAGGGGAAAAGAAAGGCAGCCAAGGCCCTTGGAATTTCTCTGGCAACCCTCTATAACAAAATCGGAAAGGGAGATGAGTAATCTCTCTTTCCGATTGTTAAGGTTTATAAAGGTTAGATGTCCATTTCCATCAAAGCCATTCCAAGGGCTTTTCCGTGTTTGTCCAAAGCCAGGGAGCGGGTAACGCCGCCGCCTAAGGTTTTGTCCAGAACAAAATTCATGGCGCAGAGGCTGTCGATGTCGTAGCGAACGACCTCTCCTTTGCAGATTTCACCGAAGTATTCTTTGACTTTTTCACAGGTTACCTTTTCTTTTAATAAAGGATAATCTTCTGCTTTGTAGGCGATGACAGAAATATTTGAAATATCTCCTTTATCACCGGTTCTTGAATGTGCGATTTCTTTTAATTTCATGATCTTAGACCTCCTGATAGCTTACCTGAATATCAACAATGTCTCTTGGAACAAAGATGGAGCAGATCGATACAATTTCAGATACTTTTTTCGTTGCACCTGCTCCGCCGGCTGGGCCGTTTGTGTAAAGAGCTTCTACTTCATTTGCAATGAGAGCAGCATTTGCCTTGTCCTTGGTACGGCCGCTGACACGAAGACGGATTTCCGGAAATACTTCCGGTGCGTACTGACTGGAAATTTTATCTTTGTAGAGAGAATTGAATCCAATGTAGTCGATACGGAATTCTTCCATTTCACAGCCAATGAGTTTCAGTCGTTTTTCTACAATATCTGCAGCCAGCTTTGCACGAGCCATGGAATTTGGTCCGCCGTAGCTGATCTCGCCTTCTCCTGTGAAGCAGTCGCGGTAACCGATGCTTACCTTTAAGGTTTCCGGTTTTCCGTGAGAGGTTGCATTTGCAGCAGCGACAATGTCTTTTCCCTGCTGGGTAAAGGTGACATGTGAAAAATCAGCAATAGCATCCGGAGTAAGGTAAGCAGCCGGATTGTGGATTTCATAGATCATCTGCTCTTTGCAGGTATCCTCGCATACAAGTCCGCCGGAGCCTTCTACCTTTGATACGGTGAAATGACCAGTTTCATCAATCTCAATCAGAGGGAAGCCAAGACGGTCAAGATCCGGTACATCCTTGAAGCCAGGGTCTGCATAATATCCGCCTGTTACCTGACCGGCACATTCCAGCAGGTGTCCAACCAGGACAGCCTGACCCATCTGGTCCGGATTGTCGTCGATGTTCCAGCCAAACTCATGTACCAGTGGCGCAATGGAAAGGGCCGGATCCGATACACGGCCGGTAATAACAATATCAGCACCATTTTCCAGAGCCTCTAAAATGCCGTCGCAGCCAAGGTATACATTTGTGGACAGGAGAGAATCTTTCATATCGCCCAGCTTGCAGTCAAGCTCTAAAACAGGATTGTCATAATACTGGTCGATTTGAGGTAAAATGTCATCTCCGGTTACTGCAGCAATCTTTAATCCGGTAACGCCCAGTTCTTTGGCAATTTCCACTGTTTTGTTCATAGCAGCCAGAGGATTTGCAGAACCCATATTTGTAATGACTTTAATGTGATTGTCTTTTGCCAGCTTTAAGATTTTGTTCATTCTGGCTTCCAGCAGCTGATTGTAGCCCTTTGTCGGGTCAGCCAGCTTATCCTTCTGACCGATGGCAATGGTACGCTCTGCAAGACATTCAAAGATAATGTAGTCAAGGTTTCCTTTTTCCATGAGCTCGACTGCCGGCTCAATACGATCTCCGGCATAACCGGCGCCGCTTCCGATTCTGATTTTTTTCATTGTTTATGCCTTTCTTAAAATGTTGAATTTTTTAAATGCTGATTGCACCGATAATGATTGCTACAATTAACATTACAATACTGGTTAAAAATGAGTAAATGAAGGTATGCTTCTGATGCTCTCCAAGGTCGATGCCTGCCAGACCTGTCAAAAGGAAGGTAGCTCCGGTCAGCGGGCTGATCGGGAATCCGGTGGTCATCTGTCCAATGATGGAAGCACGGCCGATCATAAGAGGATCGACACCCAGGGCGCTTGCTGCATTGGCAACAACCGGCATAACACCATAGTAATAGGAATCCGGGTCAAACAGTAAGCTCAAAGGCATGGAAATCACACCGATAATGGTTGGAAGTACATTTCCAAGAGAAGCCGGAATCAGGCTTACCAGAGCGCTGCTCATGGCAGTCAGCATACCGGAACCCTGCATAATGCCGATAAAGGAACCGGCTGCAAAAAGCATACTTGCCATCATCAGGGCTGATTTTGCGTGAGAATCGACCAGCTCTTTCTGAGTTTTGATGTCCGGATAGTTTACCAGCAGTGCAATTGCGGTTGCAATCATAAATACAGCAGCCGGTGGCAAAAGGGATGTGATCAAAACAACAACTGCCAGAATGATCAGTGCAATATTGAAAACAAAAAGCTTCGGACGCTTTAAGCTGTTTTCCTCGATTTTTGCTGAGGTGGAGTCGTCCAGTTCGATTTTGTCAAGTGAATCGCCAAGACGTTTCTTTTCCTTCTTTCCAAGGAAAATTGCAACCAGGATAATGAAGACAATACCTGCAATCTGGGCCGGAACCATAGGGATATACAGATCGTTTATGGTGGTGTCCAGTGCGGTTACTGCACGCAGGGTAGGTCCGCCCCATGGGAGCATGTTCATAACACCGGCGCCAAGGGCAACCAGGGTAGCAAGAGTGGTTCTGCGCATTCCAAGCTTGTCATACAAAGGAAGCAAAGCAGGGATTGCGATCAGGAAGGTAACAGCACCGGAGCCATCTAAGTGAACAAGGCTTGCAAGAATAACCGTTCCGACACAGATCTTAACCGGGTTTTTTCCTACGACTTTTAAAATGCCTTTGATAATCGGATCAAAGGTACCGGCATCTGTCAGAATGCCGAAGAATAAAATCGCAAAAATAAACATAACGCCCGTTGGTGCGATGCTCTTTAAACCGGAGGTGATAAAATCACCCATGGTTGACAGGGAAAAGCTTCCGTCCTCCACGGTGATCAGCCCGGTGTAACCGGCAACGAGGCAGCCAACGATTGGAACAATGATCAGTGCCAGCAATGTCTGTAGTTTTTTGGTCATAATCAGGACGAGCATGATTACGATAGTTAATGTACCGATAAGTGCTAACATAAAATGTTTCTTATCTCCCTTCTTTGAATTTTCATAATATCCGTGGCCAGGGATTTCATTATGTATTTGCCTGTATATAATGCAAAGTAAGTGCCAACTTAGAATTTCAGCATTTAAAGGGGATTTCTAGAAAAGAATTCTAAAAAATTAGAAAAATAAAAGAAAAAAATCTTATTATTTAGAAAAGCTGCCGCATGATGCATTTCATGCGACAGCTCCCAAAGTTTATTTCGTGGTATATGCATAGTACTTGAAGAGTTTGTTCATGTCGTAGCTTTCTGCATAGTCCAGAGAGCTGCCGTACATGGCATTGGGGAATAAGATCCATTCCTTTCCCCATTTGTCTGCATAGGAAGAATCGGATGCAAGGTCAGAGCGGCTTACAGCATCCAGCTCCTCTGTGCTGAAGTCATCGGTGAAATCTCCGATGTTGTCTCCCAGAAGCAGAACGATCTCATGGGATTCAAGAGTGGTTTGCGTGGCACAGTTCAAAGAATTTCCATCGGTACGCTGTCCGTTTGGGTAAGCTTCGCTTCCTTTCCGGATGGCTGTGCGAATGGCTTCCTTGCTGGAGCCGTTGAGTTTCGAGTCATTTACGATCAGATGCTGGTCATCGACCGGAAAGCCGAGACGCTCCATGGATTCATAGGAGATGTCGTATATGGTTTTGCCGTAAGTCTGATAGAGGCTGCTGCCAATTTCTGTTCCATCTGCCTTGCAGTAAAGACCCTTTCCTTCTGCCGCGATAGAATCCTCGTAAGAGCCCTGTGAGTCGGACTGATCGATCTTGTAGGCCTGATCGTAGCGGTTTGTTACATAATAAAAGTCAATTCCGTTTTCAACACACTTGTTTACAAAATCCACTGCGCCGGGAAGGGCTGTACAGCCATCACTCATAACGAATCTGGCAAAGGCTGCATTGTTGTAATCTCCATCATTTCCTACGATGTCTGCTGTATAATGGGCGCCATCCACAAGGGTATCGTCAATGTCGCTGACGATGGCAACTCTTACCCCGTTGTGCATCATGCAGGGATTTCCCTCCTCATCTGTTTCCATGGTCCATTCGGTATTGGTATCATCATTGCATTTGGCAATCAGCTCGTCTAAGGCATTCTCTGCGGTAGAAAAGGCCTGCATAATAAGCCCCTGGCTTTCGGCTGACAGCTGCCAGGCCAGACCATTGACCTTCGCTTCGTGTGCCGGATTTGGTGATACTCCTGTGCTTTCGGTGCTGTTTTCCGAAGCAGTTTGCGTTTCCTGCAGCTGACCGGCCTTTTTCCCGCTGCTGTAGGAAATGGCTGCAACACCAACGAGTACTACGATCATAAGAAGTATCGTAATGATTTTTTTTGTTCTCTTTTTTTCCATACTCTTTTCCTATCCGTATGCATGGCATACTTTTTTCAGTAAATTATGCTGAGCGCACAATTATGTATATTATACCCGAAAGAACTCAGGATGCATACAAAATAAGTTTGTATTCGATTCGGCTTGAAAAGCGGAAGACAAAGGGTGTAATCTGAACAGCATAGCCACGGGACGAAATACATTTGATTTGGAGGCAGGTATGTTAGAAGAATTATCACCCAAAGAGGTTTTTTATTATTTTGAAGAATTGTCGAAAATTCCAAGAGGCTCCGGAAATACGAAGGCGGCAGCCGACTATTGTCTGCAATTCGCAAAGCAGCATGGTCTGAAGGCCAGAAGGGATGATGCAGGAAATGTAGTCATCTTCAAGAAAGGTTCTAAGGGACGGGAAGAAAAAGAGCCAGTTATGCTGCAGGGACATCTGGACATGGTTTGCGAGAAAAAAACAGACTGCGGAATCGATATGGAAAAAGAGGGAGTAAGGCTTTGCACAGATGGGGTAAGGCTCTGGGCAGAGGGCACGACCCTTGGGGCAGACGACGGCATCGCAGTTGCCTATATTCTGGCAATCCTGGCATCAGACACCATAGAGCACCCCCCGATACAGGCCGTATTGACCAGTGATGAGGAGGTTGGAATGCTTGGGGCAAGAGGACTCAATACCGAAGGACTTACGGCAAAATACCTGATCAATCTGGATTCGGAAACAGAGGGAGTCATAAATGTAAGCTGTGCCGGAGGGGTAAGAGCGCAGTGCCAGATACCCATAGGCTTTGAAGAAATCAAAAGGGAGGATTATAAAGCATTTACCCTTAAAGTCAGCCATCTTTTAGGGGGACATTCGGGAATTGAGATCCATAAGGGACGCACAAATGCCATCCGTCTTTTAGCATCCCTGCTGGCAGAAGCAGGAAAAATGTCGGATTTGAGACTGGCAGAGCTTTTTGGAGGCGGCAAATACAATGTCATCCCCAAGGAAGCAGAAGCGAAGGTTCTTGTAAAAGCTTCTGATATAGCCGTATTTCAAAAAAATATAGAAAAGAGTGCAGATCTATGGCTGCAGGACATTCAGGATGCAGAGCCAAAGGCAAAGATCCAATTGAAGGAGAGCCTTGAAATACAGAAAAAGGCTCTTGATAAAAGCAGTACGGAAAAAGTGCTGTTTGCTCTGCAGATGGCTCCGGATGGGGTATATAAAATGAGCCGGGATATCAGTGGTATGGTAGAAACTTCTTTGAATCTGGGAACAGCAGCTCTCACGGAGGATGCACTGACTTATGAGTATCTTGTAAGAAGCAATTCAGCGGCTGCGGGGGAGCTTCTGTTAAGCAAGGTTCAGAGCTTTGTATCTTATTTGTCCGGAGAGCTTAAGCTGCAGGATTCCTATCCGGCATGGGAGTATCGGAAGGAGTCTAAGCTAAGGGAAATCTGCGTGGGGAGTTTTCAAAAGCTTTATGGCAGGAAGCCGGTGGTGACAGCCATTCACGCAGGCCTGGAATGCGGCATTCTTTCCGGAAAAATGCCGGGACTTGACATGGTTTCTTTTGGCCCGACCCTGGAGGGAGTGCATACACCAGATGAGAGAATGAATATAAGTTCTGCAAGACGAACCTGGGAATACCTGCTGGAAATTCTAAGGGAATTGTAAGGGAATCAAAATCTCTTCCTATGTAAAAAATCCTTTTTGTTGACTATTCAAAATAATGGAAGTATATTTTAATACATTAGAGTGTTGCATTGCTGCATTCTAAAAAAGCTTTTTTTGAGGAGGAAAAAAATGAAAAAGGTATTCGCAGCGCTCCTTACAGGAGCAATGGCCGTATCCCTTACCGCATGTGGCGCGTCTTCATCTGGTGATTCTTCAGCAGCTTCATCAGCTACTTCATCTAGCTCAAGTGCAGATGCATCATCCGCTGCAGAGGGAACAAGTGAAGGTGCAACTTACAAGGTAGGAATTGTAAACTATGTAGACGACGCATCTTTGAATCAGATCGTATCAAACATCGAAGAAGAGCTGGACAAAAAAGGAGAGGAATTAGGTGTAACCTTTGATTATGAGCCTTACTACTCCAATGCCCAGGGTGATTCAGCTGTTCTTAATCAGATTGCAACAGACCTTGTTGCAGACGATGTGGACATCATTGTAGCAATCGCTACTCCGGTTGCCATTACAATGCAGACTGCAACAGAGGACAATCAGATTCCGGTTATCTTCTCCGCAGTTACAGATCCGGTTGGAGCAGGACTGGTTGAGTCTATGGACGCTCCGGGAGGAAACATTACCGGTACATCCGATGCTCTGGACACAGCAGCCATCATGAACCTGATCAAGGCTCAGAACCCGGACATTTCAAAGATCGGACTTCTCTATGACACAGCACAGGATTCTTCCGAGGCAGCAATTGAGGAAGCAAAATCATGGTGTGACGAGAACAATGTAGAATATGTAGAAAAGACCGGAAGCACAACAGATGATGTTTCACTGGCAGCAGATTCTCTGATCGCAGAGGGTGTAGAGGCTGTATTTACACCTACAGACAACACCATCATGACAGCAGAGCTTACAATCTATGAAAGCTTCATTGAGGCAGGCATTCCACAGTACTGCGGAGCAGATTCCTTCGCATTGAACGGTGCTTTTGTCGGATACGGTGTGGATTATGCAAACCTTGGTGTAATGACAGGCGACATGGTAGTTGATGTGCTTGTAAACGGTGCAGACCCGGCTGAGACCCCGGTTCAGACCTTTGATAACGGAATTGTTTCTGTAAATACAGAGACTCTGAAAGCATTGGGATACGATCTTGAGGAAATTAAGTCTACATTTGAGCCACTTTGCTCAGGATTTGTTGAATTAACTACACAGGAGAACTTTGAATAATCCAACCTTTATGTTATAGTGATATAGGTTCAAAAGGAAGACGACCTGGTTTGTGCCGGGTCGTCTTTTAATAGTCATAATATAAGGTAGGAAACGCTATGTCTAATTTTATCACATGGTCCATAGTCGAGGGAGCGCTTGAGCTTGGACTTATTTATGCGCTCATAGCACTTGCACTCTTTCTTACGTACTCCATGTTGAATGTCTGCGATCTGTCTACGGACGGCTGCTACACATTAGGGTGTGCGACCGGTGCAGTGGTAGCAATTGCAGGACATCCCATCCTAGCACTTTTTGCAGCAATGGGAGTGGGAGTATTGTCGGGACTGGTCAATGCATTTTTGCAGACCCGTATGAATGTAGAGAGTATGTTGGCCGGCATTATTGTCAATACGGGCCTTTACACCATCAATCTCGCCATTATGGGAAAATCCGTTTTAAGCATGAATGACACAGATACTCTGTTTACCAGAATGAAATCTCTGCTGGACGGCACGCCGCTTTCCAATGAATATAAGTTCCTGCTGGCCATTATTTTCGCGGCGGCAGTGATCATCTTTATGCTCTGGTTCCTTGGCACAAGGCTTGGACTTTCCATTCGTGCAACCGGAGACAACCAGGATATGGTCAAATCATCCTCCATCAATCCTGCCGTCATGAAGACCATTGGCCTTTGCATCGGCGGAGCTTTGACTGCTCTTTCAGGATGCCTGATTGGAGAATACCAGAAATCCTGCGACATCAATATGGGAACCGGTATGGTAACGGTTGCTCTGGCATCCCTTATCATCGGGGAGACAATTTTTGGCAAAAGATCCGTTCGCGTCCGGGTAATCGGTGTAGTGTTCGGTTCCTGCTTATACAGAGTTATCGTAGCAATTGCACTGCGTATGAATTTGCCGGCTAGTGCATTAAAGCTGGTATCAGCTGTTATCGTAGCAATCGCCATTTCTATGCCGGCAATTCGAAGTCACGCACAGTTTAAACGTACAAAGATACAGGCAATGGCCAGAAGAAGAGCAGCAAAGGAGGAAAAATAATGTTAGATATCAAAAATATAAGCAAGACATTTAACAAAGGTACTCCAAATGAAAAACCGGCGCTCAGAGATTTAAGCCTGCATGTGGATCAGGGTGATTTTGTAACGATTATCGGTTCGAACGGAGCTGGGAAATCCACCATGTTCAATGCAATATGCGGTACATTTTATGTGGACAGCGGAGATATTTATCTGGATGGAGAGGATATCACCTTTACGGAGGGCTATAAGCGCAGCAAGTATATCGGTCATCTTTTTCAGGATCCTATGAAGGGTACTGCGCCAAACATGACCATCGAGGAAAATCTGGCACTGGCATATCTTCGTTCCAATGAACACCGCAAGATGTTCAGCCGGGTGACAGCCAAGGAGAGGGCAGCCTTCAGAGAACAGCTGGCTCTCCTCAATATGGGGCTTGAGGATCGCATGAACAATCCGGTGGGCCTTCTTTCCGGCGGCCAGAGACAGGCACTAACCCTTCTTATGGCAACCCTTGTAACGCCAAAGCTTTTGCTTTTGGATGAGCATACGGCAGCGCTGGATCCGGGAACAGCCGAAAAGGTACTGGAGCTTACAAAGCAGATTGTAAGCGAACGCAAGATAGCCTGCCTTATGATTACCCACAACATGCAGTCCGCTCTTGATCTGGGAAATCGCACCATCATGATGGACAGCGGAAAGATCGTTCTGGATGTAAAGGGCGAGGAAAGAGATAACATGACCGTAGAGGATCTTCTTACCCGCTTCCGGGAGGGAACCGGAGAAGCCCTTGACAATGACAGGATTTTACTGAGCTAATCGTGTAAATATAAATTTGGGAGAAGAGATTGTTGCATAATGCGAGAATCTCTTTTTTATGCAATAGTTGACATGGAGGTGAAAAAATGACATTTTATCAGGAATTGCAGCTTAGCTCTGTGGGATCCAAGCAGCTGATACGAAATACAAAGGACAGAAAAGAAAAAATAAGGCACATCCTCATCTACAATTTTAAGGTCTATCTGGTTATGGCCTTCTGTGTGCTGGTGGTTGCAGCCTTCAGCAAGCTTATAGGCTCCGATAACAGTGTAGTAGGCGTTACCGTTCTGCTTTCCATACTGGTATTGAGGCAGGCGGATTTTGGCATAAAAAGCTCGCACGGACTTCTTTGCATCATGGGAATTTACGGGATTTTAATCGCAGGGCCAAGAATCGCAAATATGCTTTCACCGATTTGGGCATTCTGTTTGAATATGGCTTGCATTCTGCTTATTATGATCCTTGGATGCCACAATGTGATCATGTACAACCATTCCACTTTTGTTCTGGGATATCTTCTGCTTTTTGGCTACGATGTAAGTGGAAATGCCTATTGCATGAGAGTGGCAGGCCTTCTGGTGGGAATGGTTATCTGCATGCTGATTTTTTATAAAAATCAGAAAAACAGGCCTTATCACAGAAGCTTTTTGGATCTCTTTCGGGAATTTAAGCTGACCTCTGTGCGGGGAAGATGGTACATAAAGCTGACCATTATTGTTTCAACAGCCATGCTCATCATTTCTCTTTTAAATTTGCCAAGAGCTATGTGGGCAGGAATTACCTGTATGTCGGTATGTTTACCCTTCCCGGAGGATTCGAAAAAACGCTTTCCCAAAAGAGGACTTTTCAACATCGTAGGATGCCTGATCTTTGCGGTTATGTACATTGTCTTTCCACCTGAATTTTATCCTTATATCGGTATGATCGGAGGAATCGGGGTAGGATACAGTGCAAGCTATGAGTGGCAGACGGTATTTAATACCTTCGGAGCCTTGTCCATTGCGGCTGGTCTTTTCGGTCTGAAGGGAGCAGTGCTCCTTCGAATCGCAATCAATGTTCTGGCTTCCGCATATACAGTCCTGTGCGGTTTTATGATTGATAAGTTTTTAGACCTTGTGGGATTAAAAATGGAGAAATGTATGTAAAGAATCTTGACCAAAGCTTTACAGGAAAGAACCATCTTATTTTACAAACTCTTTGTATAATCTGAAAAATCATAGAAAAAGAGGAGAATATCGAATGGTAAATTATTTACTCTGGAGTGTTGTGGTACTGATCGCCTGGGCGGTGCTCTTTGCAGTGCAGCGTCCGCTGCGAAGAGGAGGCAGAGTAGGGGTAAAAATAGCGGTATTTGTGGGAAAGATGCTGCTTATGATTTTGATCGCCTGCCTGTTAATGACAATCATAACTTGTAATTACTGGAAGACAGAGTATGCAATGGCAGCAGTTTATATTGCGCTGCTGGCAGATCTGGCCTCTGATCTGATCTGCCTGGCGATTTTTTTGGTTCAAAAATCTCTTGCAGGCAGAAAAAACAAGGCTGCAGGCAGAAAAAACAAGGCTGCAGGCAGAGGAAAGGGTGCACTGTTTACAGTAATAAGTCTGCTTTGCACAGTCGTCATTACAGCGGTTGGAACCTTCAATATGCAGAGGGTTGTAAAATCGGAGCAGACCTTTTCTTCAGTTAAGCTTACGAAAGAGCATACCTTTGCCCTGATAAGTGATGTTCATACAGGTACGGCACAGGATTTTTCGGCTGTGGAGGATGTGGTAGCTCAGATTACCCAGGCAGATCCGGATTTTGTTATTTTAGATGGCGACATGGTAGATGAATATACAAAAAAGGAGGAAATGCAGCAGCTGTTTGAACTCTTTGGAAGCCTGGAAATGCCGGTGTATTTTATCTATGGAAATCATGACGGCAGCCAGCTGGAAACAAATGGACAGACCTTTACGCAGGAAGAGCTTACCGCAGCCATCGAAGGAGCAGGTATTACGATTCTGGCCGATGAATATGTTCAGATTTCAGAGGATCTGGTCCTGCTGGGACGGGAAGATAAAGATCATTCAAACGTATATCTTAGCAGCAGCGAACTGGAAGAGCGCAATCCGTCAAAGGACAGCTATTTACTGGTAGCAGTGCACCAGCCTGCGCCAAGGGAGGACCTTACAGACCTTTCCTTTGATCTACAGGTCTCCGGCCATACCCATGCCGGTCAGCTTTTTCCGCTTTGCTTTATTGAAAATCTGATCAATTTTTATCCGCTGGGCAGCTATGACTACAATGATTCCAAAATTTTCGTCTCAGCAGGTGAGGCAGGATGGGGCTTTCCTTTGCGGACAGAGGCTCATTGTGAATGGAATTTGATCACATTGACACCTGAAAATTAAGTGAAAAATCTCTTTTAAATTGAATTATTCAAGCGAAAAGTGAAAAACAAATTGGTTTTCGTCGTATTTCACGAAGGGTATTGAAGTTTTTTGTTGAAAATATATAATGCCACTCATGACATACAAGGCGCCGAATGGAATAATTCAGGAGGAAGAGAAAGAATGGAAACAAAATATAATCCATATGAAAATGTGCTGAAGGTAATGGATGAAGCAGTGGAAAAAGGAAAACTTTCAACCGATATGTATGAAATGATCCGAAATCCGCAAAGAGAGCTGAAGGTATATCTGCCGATACGCATGGATGACGGAAAAATAAAGGTGTTCGAAGGCTATCGGGTTCAGCATTCCAATATCAGAGGACCATTTAAAGGAGGAATTCGATTCCATCAGAATACGGATCTGAATGAGGTCAAGGCACTTGCTACCTGGATGTCCCTAAAATGTGCCGTTGCAAACATTCCCTATGGCGGTGCCAAGGGCGGCATAACAGTGGATCCGACGAAGCTGTCCAAGGGAGAGCTGATGCGGCTTACCAGAAGATATACCTTTGCAATTGAATCCGTGATCGGACCGGACAAGGATATTCCGGCACCGGATGTTAATACCAATGCACAGACCATGGCATGGGTTTTGGACACCTACAGCATGTTAAATGGTCATCCATGTCCGGGTGTGGTAACCGGAAAGCCCATTGAGCTTGGAGGCTCCAAGGGCAGAAATTCAGCTACCGGACGAGGCGTTGTGATCGCGGTAAAGCAGATTTTGAAAAAATACGGCAGAAGATTAAAGGGCAGCAGAATTGCGATTCAGGGATTTGGCAATGTTGGAGCCAATACCGCCCGTATCGCATATCACAGAAATGCAATAATCGTTGCCTTAAGTGATGTTTCCGGAGCAATCTACTGTGAGTCTGGTCTGGACGCAGATGCCATCAGCAAGTTTGTAGAAGGTGGAAAAATGCTTGCTGAGTATGAAGCAGAGGGAGTAGAGCACATTTCAAACGAGGAACTTTTGACCTGTGACTGTGATGTCCTTATTCCGGCAGCACTGGAAAATCAGATTACCGAAAAAAATGCTGCAAAGCTGAAGTGCAGATTTGTGGTAGAGGCGGCAAACGGCCCTACAAGTGCAGAAGCAGATAAAATACTGGAAGAGAGGGGAATCGTTTTGATTCCGGATATCTTTGCAAACAGCGGCGGTGTTGTGGTATCATACTTCGAGTGGGTACAGAACATACAGACTCTTACCTGGAGCAGAGAGCAGATCAACCAGATGCTGGAGGAAATCCTGACAAGTGCTTTTCATGATATCGAGGAAGAGGTTGAGAAAAGCGAATGCAGCTGGAGAATGGGAGCTTACATTGTGGCGCTTCGCAGGCTGATTTCGGCAAATGAGATCAAGGGACTGTTCCCGTGATAGAATAAGAAAGACAAAGAGGTCTTTTGTATGCATAGCATGCAGAAGGTCTCTTTTTTTACGCAGTTTACAGAAAGAGAGAAAATATGAAGGAATTTTCAAAGGAAAATATTCCGAAAAACTATGCAGACGAATTGGACGATGTGGATTATAAGATCATAGAGCTTCTGCAGCAAAATGCTAGGATGTCAGCCAGGGAAATTGCCTCCCAGGTCTTTTTGTCTTCTACAGCAATCGCCACCCGGATTGAAAGACTGCAGGAAAAAAATATTATACGGGGATTTGAGATCAAAATAAATCCGGTTGCCTTAGGGTATTATACAAAAGCTTTTATCAATGTAGAGGTAGATCCGGTCAACAAGAAAACCTTTTATCCTTATATCGAAAAATGCGTCAATGTAATCCAGTGCAACTGTGTGACAGGGGATTATTCCATGCTGCTGGAGGTCATGTTTCACAACACCATGGAGCTGGATGTCTTTATCGGGCAGCTACAGCGCTTTGGAAAGACAAAGACCCTGATCGTTTTTTCCACATCGGTAGAAAGCCGGGAAAGGTACTGGAAAAATGATGTTGCGGATGAAGAGGGAAAAGAGAAGGTTGAGGGATAAATAGAAAAATTTGAAAGAGGCTTTGCTTATCGAAAAAAAGTGATACTATACTGTTGAACAGAAAAATCAGCGGAAAATTTTCAATAAGCAGGGGGATTTCATATGTGGATTTTATTGGCCTTCGGGTCAGCCTTTTTTGCCGGCATTACGGCTATTTTGGCAAAATGCGGAATCCGGAAAACAGATTCCGACACGGCAACAGCCGTAAGAACCGTGGTAGTATTAATTTTTGCGTGGGTTATGGTTGCTTTTTCCGGGTCCATTGGGCAGATTTTGGAGCTGACAACAAAAACCTGGCTTTTTTTAATTTTGTCGGGTCTAGCAACTGGAGCTTCCTGGCTTTGCTATTTTAAGGCCTTGCAGCTGGGAGATGTAAATAAGGTGGTGCCAATCGATAAATCAAGTACGGTGCTGACCATTATACTTGCCTTTATCTTGCTTGGGGAATCCATTACAATCCTGAAAGGTCTTGCAGTAGTGCTGATCGCTGTAGGCACCTTTCTGATGATCGTGAAAAATCCAAGCCAGTCAAATGAAAAAAAAGGAAAAAGCTGGCTTGTCTATGCCATATTGTCTACCGCTTTTGCCAGCCTGACCTCTATCTTAGGGAAGATTGGCATAGAAGGAGTAGAGTCAAATCTTGGAACAGCCATTCGTACCTGCGTGGTTTTGGGTATGGCCTGGCTTCTTCTGGTGGTCAAGAAGAAAAAGCACACTGTAAGGGAAATCGCAAAGAATGAGCTTCTTTTTATCTGCCTGTCAGGACTTGCAACCGGAGGCTCCTGGCTTTGCTACTACAGAGCACTGCAGATGGGACCGGCCAGTGTGGTGGTCCCCATTGATAAATTAAGCATTCTGGTAACAATTGCATTTTCTTTTCTTGTGTTTAAGGAAAGGCTCAGCAAAAAGGCCCTAATCGGTCTTTGCCTGATTGTAGGCGGAACGTTGCTGATGCTGCTATAAAAAACGAAAAAATAGCTGTCCGGCTGCGGATGGCTGTTTTTTTGCTTGCAATACTGTGGTAGAATCAGGACGTATCATTTTTTTGAGGAAAAGGAAGCGTATGGAATTAGAAGAGGCACTGAAAAAGCTGCTGAGGTCTTATCAGAGATACTATGATGTAAAAACAGAGGATGTGGAAGCACCCTTTGCGGCACAGGCAGACTTTCATTCACATGAGGAGCATTACTTTCTTTTGAAGAGGGCAGTGATCGACGAGATTGAAAATAATGAATTTATTTATTTTGCCCTGGTGAAGAAGCTGGATGCAGAAGGCTTTGCCATGCTTGACAGCAGTGCCTGGGAGAGAGGAATCAAAAGAGTGAAGCCTTCGGCTCATCATCAAAGCTCGGATGTTTCGCTTGTGATTCTTGCAGAAAAAATTGAGAAACCGCTTTTTAAAGAAATCAAAAAAACAAAGCATACGGTAAGTTATAAAAAAATGCTGCATGGTTACAGCAATTATCATTTGATTGCCATGGAACTTTCAAGCGGCAAAATGGCTTACAACAGGCTGGGCTTCAGAATGAAAAAGGTTCTGAAGGCGGCACTACAATAAAACAGTTCAGTTTGAGGAGGGAAACAATGACAGGATTATTGATTGCGCTTGCAGCAATCGTAGCGCTTTTTATAGGCTATATGACCTATGGAGCGTGGCTTTGCAAGCAATGGGGAATCGACCCCAAAAGAAAAACACCGGCAGTAGAAAAGGAAGATGGAGTGGATTATGTTCCGGCAAAGCCGGCAGTACTGATGGGACATCATTTTTCTTCGATTGCAGGTGCCGGACCTGTGACAGGACCTGTTCAGGCATCTATTTTCGGATGGCTTCCGGTATTTTTATGGTGCGTGTTGGGGAGTATCTTTTTTGGAGGGCTGCATGATTTTGGCTCCTTGTTTGCATCCATCCGAAACGGAGGAAAATCCATTGGAGATCTAATTGAAAGCTCCATGGGAATAAGAGCGAAAAGACTTTTTTTACTGTTTTCGATTCTGATTTTGATCCTGGTGCTTGCGTCCTTTACAAATATTGTTGCAAGTACCTTCTTTACGGTTGCCGATGAGGCAGGAAATGTGGCAGTAGGCCTGCAAACGACACCGACAGAGAATCAATCTACAGCTATGATTTCGCTTTTATTTATATTGATTGCCATAGCTTTCGGATATGCAACAAACCGCAAGGGAGTGCGGACACTTCCAGCTACAATTGTAGGGATCGCTGCAGTAGTAGGCATTGTCATTGTTGGACTGAATGTGGGAATTTCAGCAAGCCGTACAGTTTGGATTGTGGTGATCGGAGTATATATTACCATTGCCTCCCTTGTTCCGGTCTGGATTTTGCTTCAGCCAAGGGATTATCTTTCCAGTTTCTTGCTTTACGGCATGATAATTTTGGCATTGTTTGGAATTATTTCCTCTGCTTTTAACGGAAATGTTACCTTTGATATGCCGGCTTTTACCAGTTTTGAGGTGAACGGACAATATCTTTTCCCGACACTTTTCATAACGGTTGCATGTGGTGCATGTTCTGGTTTCCACAGTTTGGTAGCTTCCGGAACAACCTCAAAACAGCTGGATAATGAAAAAAATGCCCGTCTGATCGGATACGGCTCCATGCTGATTGAGTGTGCCTTTGCCATTATTGCTCTTGTTGCACTGGGCGGTGTATATTCACAGTATATAGCAGGTCAGTTTTCATCTCCTTCTGTAGCTTTTGCAACAGGAATCGCATTAATGTTTGGAGGAGAGGGAAGTTCTGTTTACCATACGATTTCGGCTCTGATCACACTTTCCATTTCTGTATTTGCCCTTACAACCCTGGACACAACTGCAAGACTTGGCCGTTTTGTGTTCGCAGAGTTCTTTTTGAAAAGAGAAGAAAACAGCTACAAAGATGCCAGTGGAATTCGACGGTTCCTGGCCCATCCTTTTGTTGGTACCGCAATTATGGTAGTGATCGGATGTGTGCTTGGGGAGATGTCTCTGTCAGAAATATGGGGACTTTTAGGTTCCGCGAACCAGCTCCTTTCCTGTATTGCGCTGCTGGCAGTAGCATCCTGGCTTGGACATGTGGGTAAGAACAACAAAATGTTTTTTATTCCAATGGCCTTTATGCTGGCCGCTACCGTAACGAGTCTTGTTCTTACAATTGTAAGTAAGGCAAATGAAATCGGAATGAGAACTGCTGAATGGGGAGATTATTTCCAGCTTGTCTTTGCCATTGCAATGGGAATTCTTGCAGCAGACATCATTGTTGACGGAATTCGCAATTTCAGAAAGCAGGCAAAAGAAAGAAAGGCAGCTTAAAAGAGCAAACAAAGGCTCCGGAGACCGTTCGGTTTCCGGAGCTGTTTTTGTGTGAATTGGCTTTTCTTGCGGTATTGTCAATCAAGACTCACTTAAAAATTCTCAAAAGGAGCGGGAATTTCAAAGCTGGTTTTCATGTCTACAAAGTGCTTTTCTTTTGCAGAGATCAAAATACCTTCCATAACCTCAAGAGCATGGACAGCCATATCTCCACTGGCACGATTGACTCTCTTTTCTTCGATTGCCAGCACCATATCGACAAGGCCGATACCTCTGCTATTTTCAGCCTGGCCGGTCTGGTTAAATGGCCCCTTTACAGGAATCTTTTCCCAGTCAGAGTTTAAGTCCTCTTCCAGTCTTGGCATATGAAGCCATCTGCTGGACTGTCTGCCTCTGAATAAAAGCTCTCCGCCGAAGATGTTCGGTCCGTCACAAGGGTCTTGCTCTGCCATGGCAAGGGTACCTTCCGTGCCGTAGAGTTCCAGTCTTGGAAGAACACTGTCCCAGACATCAAAGCTGACATCAAGGGTTACGATGGCACCGTTTTTGAAATGAATGCCGGATATGATGTGGGTAAGGACATCTTCGGAAACATCAAATTCCTGTCCCTGCTTTGCACCGGAGGCAATTTTACGTTTCTTATCTCCTATAGTGCCCATGGCACAGACATGGTCTACCGGGCCTAAAAGAGACAGGAGACAGTGCATATAGTAAGGCCCCATATCAAGAAGAGGACCGCCGCCCGGACGATAGTAAAATTCCGGTGATGGGTGAAACCACTCCCAGCCCTTGCACATCATAAAGGCACTTCCGCCAATGATTTTTCCGATGGAGCCATTTTCAACTGCCGCTTTCATGGCCTGGATTCTTCCACCCATAAAGGTGTCCGGGGCGCATCCGCAATAGAGATTCTTTTCTTTTGCCAAATTCAGGATTTCCTTTGCTTCTTTAAAGGTTGCAGAAAAAGGTTTTTCAGAATAGACATGCTTTCCGTGCTTTATGGCCTCTAAATTGTAGCGATAATGGGATTCCGGTGTTGTAAGATTCATTACAACGTCAACATCCGGATCTGCAATCAGTTCATCGGCACTGCCGTATGCCTTCTGAAAGCCAAACTCTTCTGCTTTCTTCTGCGCCTTTTCTGGAGTGCGGCATGCACAGGCGTATAACTCCACATATTGGGGATATTTATTCAGGTTATTTAAATAAACTGTGCTGATATCTCCAAGTCCGATCACACCGATTTTATATCTTTTCATTGGATAAAATTACCTCCCTTTCTTCGTTGATTTATTATAAACAAAGTATCTTTTTCAAAACAATGGCGATTCTTGCGAAATTTTCAGCTTAGCCAAAGACCCTAAAATAGGGGATAAAAGAGTTGACAAGCCCTGGAAGAAAGACTAATTTTAGGGCGAAATTGAAAAAATATGTGGCCCTGAAAAAAGGGAAGAAAGGCGAAAATTTATGCGATACACCATACTGATTGCAGAAGATGATCCGGACATCATAGACATGCTTGAGCTTTACATGAATCACGAATTTCAAATTGTCCGGGCAGCAGATGGGGAAGAAGCATTAAAAAAGCTTGGGGAAGAAAAAGTGGATTTGGCTTTGGTGGATGTTATGATGCCAAAGATGGATGGATATGAATTCATCAAAAGAGTAAGAAAGGAATATAATCTGCCGGTGATTATCCTTTCGGCAAAATGTGAAGCAACGGATAAGGTTATGGGATTGAATATTGGAGCAGATGCCTATTTGACAAAACCCTTTAATCCATTTGAAGTAATTGCCTATATCAAGGCTTTGCTGAGAAGATTTTATGAATTAGGAGCAGATCAGGAACCAGTAAAAATGTCAAAGCTTTTGACAGCAGGAGAGCTGACTCTGGATCCGGACAATTTTGTATTGAAAAAAAGAGGACAAAATGTACTGCTGACAGCCAGTGAATTCAAAATTCTGTCAAAGTTGATGCATACACCGGGAAGAGTCTACACGAAGGCTCAGCTCTACGAATGCATTAACGGGGATTATATTGAAAGCGATGACAGCGTAGTGATGGTTCACATTTCAAATATTCGTTCCAAGATAGAGGATGATCCGTCAAATCCGTCTTACATAAAAACCATTCGTGGATTGGGGTATAAATTTGAAAAGAAAGATATCTGAGAAAAAAAGAAGCCTGACCGTTTTATGTGTAATTGCTTTTATCGTATATTCCCTGATCCTTTTAATCGTCTATATGACCTTTCAATATGTTCTGGATCAGAGGATGCAGACCGTATTTCCTACGATGGATGACTTCCTGGAATATGAAGAAGAGTTGGAGACGGAAGATTATCTGAAAATACCGCAAAAGAGATTTTCAAACTGCAGCTATATTATTTTCGGGGAAAATGGCAATCTGATTTATGCAAGCAATGTAAAAATAAAGGATATGCTGATTTCGGACGATTTGGACGTGATCATCGATTATGCTGAAAATGCCTATTATTCTGTTTACAGGGAAAAAGATGACAGTGCAGGTGTGTGTTATCTGATCCAGAAAAACAGCTATGACGAGGAAACAGCGCTCACGAGGCTGGAGGAATACTGTATTGTAGATGAAAATCTGAATATTCTGGAGGGCAGCCTTTTTTCCGACAAGGAATATCTGACAGCCAGGGAATTTGATCTGATTCAGGGCTTTTATAATGCAGATGAAACCATAGAAAAATATTCCTATGAAACAAAAAACAAGGAAGCACGGACCCTTGTATTTATCAGTCCGCAATTTAATGAAAACACCTACAATTCTCTGCTGCTGTCGGTGCGAAAACAGTGGCTTTGGATCATTCCGGTGATATTAGCCGGAACTTTTATCTTTACGATTCTGTTTCGAAAGAAAATAAAGCATTCTACCGAGGCCTTGAATTCAATGATTCTGTCCTACCAAAAGGAAGGAAAGCCGGTAGAAGATAAAAGGCTGGTACCGGTAGAATTTCAGCCAACTTTGGATACCCTGAAGTCTCTTTTGGAACAGCTGGATGCAGCCAAATTGGAAAATCGGCGGATTATAGCAAATATTTCTCATGATCTGAAGACACCTCTGACGGTAATCGGGGGCTATGCCAGGGCCTTCGAGGACGGGATTATACCAAGGGAAGATGAAAAGAGATATATGGAATGCATCCGCCAGAGAGCAGAGTTGGCAGAAAGTCTGATCAATACTCTCTTTGAATATGCCAAAATGGATCATCCGGATTATAAACCGGTATGGGAAAAAACAGACCTTTGCGAATTTACAAAGGAATTCCTGGCAGAGAAATATTCGGAATTAGAAAGTGCAGGCTTTGAGCTTTCCCTGTCCATACCGGAAAGGCCATTGAAAATGCAAATGGATCGGGGATTGTTTCGCAGAATGCTGGAGAATCTCATCAACAACTCCATGCGATACAATTCGTCCGGTACAACTATTTTTGTTGTGATCGAAGAAAAAAGAAATATGCTGCAGCTTACGATCGCAGACAATGGAGTTGGCATTAAGCCGGAGGTTGCAACTACACTCTTTAAGCCTTTTGTGACGGAAAATAAGGCAAGATCCGTTGGAGGAGGAACCGGCCTTGGACTTAGCATTGTGAAACGTGCGGTAGAGATAAACCGTGGAAGTATAGAAGTTGTGATACCGCCGCATGTCCCATATGCAGCAGAGTTTAAAATGTGTTTTGATACAAATGCTGAAATTACTGGGAAATAAAAAGAAATTTAATCTCAATATAGCTGCTATGCAGAAATGGACTGATCACTCAAAAGGTGAGCAGTCCATTTTTGCATCTTAGGGAAATCTTAATAAATCTTAAGGTTACATTTAGAGTAGATAAAGAAAGTCTCCCTATTATAGAACCTGGTCAGACGAAGACTCGGATCGATGAAAGAAAAGGAGACCTTATTTCCATGCAGCGAAATATTTTAGAATACCTGGAAAATAGTGCAAAATGTCATGCTGAAAAAACAGCTGTGACAGATGGAAAAACAAGCTATAGCTACCGGGAGTTAGAGGAGTTTTCGATGCGGATTGGAAGTGCTCTGGCAGGCAGAGTGAATATTGGCGAACCGATTGCAGTACTTACGGAAAAAAATGCAGATGCAGTTGGAATATTTCTTGGAATTGTTCAGGCCGGTGCCTTTTATTCTTTTTTAAATCCGGAGCTTCCGCAAAAACGCCTGGAGCAGATACAATCCGTGCTTAATGCAAAGTATCTGATTACAGATGAGGAACATTTGAAGCTGGCAGAAAGACTGACAGATCAGAATCATATTTTGATGATAAAAGGGCTGGAAAAAGCCCTTGTAAATAAGGAAGAATTGCAGTGTATAAGAAGTAAAATGATCGATACCGATCCTCTTTATGCGAATTTTACTTCTGGCTCCACAGGAGTTCCAAAGGGAGTAGTGGTCAGCCATAGAAGTGTAATTGATTTTATAGATCAGTTTTCAGAGCTCTTTTCCATTACGGATTCAGATGTGATCGGAAATCAGGCACCCTTCGATTTTGATGTATCGGTAAAGGACATTTATACAGCCCTGAAAAGCGGAGCAAGTCTCCTGGTTATCCCAAGAAACTTTTTTTCACAGCCGAAGCTGCTGTTGGATTTTATTTGTGAGCATAAAGTTACAACCATGATCTGGGCAGTATCTGCACTGTGCCTCATAACTGCTTTTCATGGACTGGATTATCGCATACCGACGACAGTGAAAAGGGTGCTGTTCAGCGGAGAGGTGATGCCTTTAAAACATTTAAATATATGGATGGAAAAGCTCCCGAATGCAGAGTTTGTAAATCTTTACGGACCTACGGAAATCACCTGCAATTGTACCTATCACCACATTGTGAGGGGCAGGGATTATTCCAGGGGAATCCCAATCGGAAAAGCCTTTCCAAATGAAGAGGCTTTTCTGCTGGATGAAAACGGCTTAGTGACAGAAGCCGGAAAGATAGGAGAAATCTGTGTCAGGGGCACGGCACTTGCACTTGGCTATTTTGGAAATTCGGAACAGACAGAAAAGGTATTTGTACAAAATCCGTTGAATAAATGGTATCCGGAAAAAATCTACCGGACAGGAGATCTTGGCACCTATACGACTGACGGAGAGATTCTTTTTAAGGGACGCAAGGATTTTCAGATCAAATATATGGGCCACAGGATCGAACTTGAGGAGATTGAACAGGCAGTATCAAAGATCAAGGGAGTGGAAAGATGCTGTGCTGTTTTTGATGAAGAAAAGCAGCGACTGTATGGATTTTACATAGGAAGCATTGAAAAAAAGGAGCTTCGCAGTCAGCTGACAGGTTTTCTTCCGAGATATATGATTCCGGGAATTTTAGAGCAGCTGGAAGCGTTTCCATTGACAAAAAACGGAAAAACAGATCGTCGTCTGCTGCTGGAAAGGAAAAAAAGATGAATGAAAAAATACTGATGGCGATTGCAAAAGAAGAGCAAAGCCCAATGTATGTTTTTAATCTAAAGGAATTAAAGAAAAGAGTACGGTTTTTAAGGGAAAAACTGCCAAAGAAGGTGGAGCTTTGCTATGCAGTAAAGGCAAATCCCTTTATTTTGAAGGCACTGGAAGATCAGCTCGAATACTTTGAAATATGTTCCCCGGGAGAATATCGAATCTGTCAAAGGCTCGGGATTTCAAAGAAAAAATATGTCATATCCGGCGTTTACAAAGAAAAAAAAGAGACAGAAAAGCTGATTGCGGATGGAGAAGAAATCGGTTGCTATACGGCAGAATCCATAGGTCAGTTTCAGCTTCTTCAGGAAGCAGCAAATAAATATAAGAAAAAAATAAAGGTACTCCTGCGCCTTACATGCGGAAATCAGTTCGGAATCGACAGGGAAGATCTGACAAGACTTGTGGAAACTTATCAAAACGACCCATGGCTTGAAATATACGGTGTTCAATATTTCTCCGGAACTCAGAAAAATTCCATCAAAAAGCTTACAAGAGAGATTGCAATGCTGGATGCATATCTGGAAGAACTGTATGAGGAACATCACTTTAAAATGCCCAAGCTGGAGCTGGGACCCGGACTTCCATTTAATTATTTTGAAGGGGAGGACTTCGATGAAGAAGCTTTTTTCAGTTCCTTTGCAGACCTTCTTTCTTCTATGAAATACGACGGAGAGCTAACCCTTGAGCTTGGACGAAGTCTTGCAGCAAGCTGCGGAAGCTACATCACCAGGGTGGTAGATGTGAAGCAAAATCAGGGTGAGAATTATGCCATCATAGACGGCGGAATGCATCAGATTGTTTACTACGGCCATACGATGGCAATGAAGCGTCCGAAATTTTCACTCCTTCCATCTATAAGGGGAGGCGAAAGAAAGGAATGGAATATTTGCGGTTCTCTCTGTACGACCAATGACATCTTAGTAAAACGTGCACCGCTTTCGGGACTTCAAATAGGAGATCTTCTGGCATTTCAAAATGCAGGAGCTTACTGTATGACAGAGGGAATTTCGCTTTTCTTAAGCAGGGATCTTCCGGAAATTGTGCTTTTAAATGAAGATGAAAGCTATCTGGTAGTCAGAAAACCCATAGAAGCAGATCTTCTGAATACACCGGATATGACAGCGGATGCTACATCAGAGAGGATGAGACTGTCGCCTTATGCATTTTAATGAATGCTCTGAAAGAAACATCATTATATAATTTAAGAAAAGAGGTATCAGATCATGGACAAAAAACTGATTGAGATTTTAGAGGAGATCCAGCCGGAGGTAGATTACAGCACATGTACAACCCTGATAGATGATCACTATCTTGATTCACTGGCAATCATCTCCCTGGTTTCAGAGCTTGAAGAGGAATATGACATCACGATTCCAACGGTTGAGATTGTTCCGGACAATTTTAATTCTGCAGAGAATTTGTGGATGATGATCACAAGACTCAGGGAGGAATAAGATGCTATCCATATCATCCTACTTTTCCTTTCCATATTTCTGCCTGCTGCTTCCACTTACCATCGGACTGTACGCCTTTACACCGCAGAAAATACGAAGATGGGTGATTTTGCTTTTCAGCTGGCTGTTTTTCTGGGCAGTCAGCGGAAAACTGATTGCCTATCTTCTTTTTTCCATTCTTTCAGCTCATCACATTGGTCTGTGGCTGTCTACCGTACAAAAGGAATGTGACAGAGCCTTAGAGAATGTAAGCCGTGAAGAGAAAAAACAGCAAAAGGCAAGGTATCAGAAGAAATTAAAGGGAATCCTTGTATTTGCAGTTTGTCTGCACCTTGGAATTTTACTCTTTTTAAAATACAGTTCCTTTTTTGCAACCAATATCAACAAACTTTTTGCAATGCTGGGGCTTTCGTTCAGCCTTACAGTGCCTTCTTATCTTCTTCCCATCGGAATTTCTTTTTATACCATGCAGGTACTTGCTTACCTGATCGATGTATACAGAAGGAAAATCCCTGCAGATACCAATTTAATGCGGTTGGCCCTTTTTATCAGCTTTTTTCCTCAGATCATGGAGGGACCCATCTGCAGATATTCCGATACAGCCGAAAAGCTCTGGGAGGCAGAGCACATTCAATACAAAAATCTGACATTTGGATTGCAGCGGATTGTATTTGGACTGATGAAAAAAATGGTGGTTGCAGACCGGCTGAATCAGTTTATCCAGAATGTATTTTCGGATTACAGCACATATGATGGCTTTGTGATCGCCTTGGCAGCTGTCGGCTACACCTTCCAGCTCTATATGGACTTTTCCGGAACCATGGATCTTGCCCTGGGAAGTAGTCAGATCTTTGGGGTGTCTCTGCCGGAGAACTTTCAAAGACCTTTTTTTTCCAAAACCATATCGGAATTCTGGAAAAGATGGCATATTACCCTGGGAACCTGGTTTAAGGACTATATATTCTTCCCATTATCCATGTCAAAGCCACTGAAAAAATTAACTGCCAGGGCAAGAAAGCGTCTTGGAAATCATTTCGGGCCACTGCTGTCCGGTGCCATTGCCTTGTTTGCGGTCTGGTTATGCAATGGACTGTGGCATGGAGCTGGCTGGCACTACATCTTTTTCGGTATGTACCATTTTGCATTGATCCTGATTGGAAATATCATAGAGCCTTTGGTAATTAAAATAAGTAAAAAGCTTCACATTTCCAGAAAATGCCTGCCATACAGGTGCTTGCAGATCATTCGTACAAGTATACTGGTATGCATTGGAGAACTGATCTTCCGGGCAAATGGTCTGAAGGAAGGACTGAAAATGCTTCGAAAGATTGTTACGGATTTTCATCTTACAACCTTTAAGGACGGCAGCCTTTTTACTTTTGGAATGGACATGGCGGATTTCGGAGTCATACTTTGTGCCGCTGCAGTGATTTTTATCATCGGTCTGATTCAGGAAAGGGGAAATTCCATTCGTGATTTGATCTCGAAAAAAAATATCATTCTGCGTTTTGTCTGTTACTATGCTTTGATTATGGTGATTGTCGTTTTTGGTGCCTACGGAAGCGGATACCTTCCGGTAGAGCCGATTTATGCAAGCTTTTGAGGAGAAAAACCATGCTTTATGTGAAAAGAATATTTACTTTTTTGATTTTCTGTGGGGGCTTGATCGGACTTTTGATTGGCGCATCCATTTTGTTGATGCCAAAGAACAATATGTCGGAATTTGGCATAGAGGAAGTGTCTGCAAATGGAATTCTGGGAGAAAAGGAAAATACCATCGATGTCCTGGTAGTGGGAGACAGCGAGGCATACTCCTCTATTTCACCGATGCAGATCTGGAAGGATTCCGGCTACACCTCTTATGTGTGCGGCAGCGGTGCTCAGACTCTGGATTACAGCTTAACGTTGCTGAAGAGAGCCTTTCAAAAGCAGAGCCCGAAGCTGGTTATATTGGAAACAGATGCCATTTATCGGGAAGTATCGGATTCGACAGCAGATCTGTCCAGGCTGGGAGATGCTTTTTCAGTCTTTCGTTATCACAACCGCTGGAAAAGCCTGAGCTTAAATGATCTGAAAATGAATCCGGAGTATACCTGGACCGAGGATAATAAAGGCTATATTTACACAGATACCATAGATGGCTGCCAGGATAATGGACATATGACAGTGACAGAGAGTAGTGCAAAGATTCCGGATCGGAATGTAGAGTATGTGAAGAAATTTAAAAATTATTGTGAAGCACACGGAGCAACTCTTTTGCTGCTCAGTACACCAAGCACCGTAAATTGGAACTATGAACGCCACAACGGAGTCGTAGCCCTTGCCTCAGAGCTGTCCTGTGACTACATTGATATGAATCTGATGAGTGATGAAATTTCGATTGACTGGCAGAAGGATACGAAGGATCAGGGAGATCACTTGAATTACTACGGAGCCCAGAAGGTGACAAGCTGTCTGACAGATTACCTGAGCCAGACCGGTTTGTTTACGGATCACCGGGAGGATTCCACTTATGAAAAATGGAATGAAGCATTGAGCAGATATGAATCCACGGTATCGGCGGCTGACGCCTGAGAAAAGATCATTCTAAAGAGAAGGTATTTCTTGAAAATTTCATGTGGAAAACATGCTTTGTTCACAAATATTTCTTACGCTTGTTGCAGTTAATCTGGTTTATAAATTTAAGGAGAAGTATATGAAAAAAAATAAAAAGAAAACGATAACTATCGTAGCTTGTGCGGCAGCGGCAGTGATCGTATGCAGTGTGGTGGCAAATGGCTTTATTTCTTCCGGAACGGCGGCAGAGGCAATGGTGAGCACAGCTTCTGAGACCAGGGTCACAAAGGGAGATATTTCCAATACAGTTTCCGGAACCGGAACACTGACCCTTGAGGGAGATACCTCTATAAAGATCCCTTCCGGCATTACAATAGAAGAAACAAAGGTAACAAGCGGTCAGGAGGTAAAGGCAGGAGATACATTGGCAACGGTAAATATGCGTTCTGTTTACAGTGCCATTGAAAGTGTGCAGAGCAGTATTTCTGCCCTGGATGAAAAAATAGCCAGTGCCCAGAGCAATACAAGCGCCGCAAATGTAGCAGCAGGCGTAAAGGGAACGGTTACAAAGATTTATGCTTCGGTAGATGGTGATGTTTACTCCTGCATTTCCGAAAATGGAGCCTTGATGGAAATCACGACATCAGACGGAACGGTAATAAAGGTGGTTTCTTCAGGAGGTACGATAAAATCCATTCCGGTTAGTGAGGGAAGCAGTGTAAATGCAGATACGACAGTGCTTACCGTGCTGGCGGGCAGCTCAGATGCTTCTTATAAGGGATATGTGGCAGAGAGAGAAGAACTGGCAGAAGAGCTAGAGGAGCTTTTGAAAATTGAAAGCAGCGGAACAATTACCGCACCTCAGGATGGAATTATAGCAGAGGTAAATGTAAGTTCTTCCACAAGTTCTTCTACAAGTTCCTCGACCGCATCGGCCACAGCAGCTTCCACAACAAGTACAGGCACGACGGCAAATGCAACATTTTCATCCTACAGCAGCTCTTCTGCAAGTGCAGTCTTTACCGGAAGCAGCAAGACTGTGCTTTTAAGTGAAGAGGTACAGGAGGAAACAGCTGAGGATTCCACAGAGAAAACACTTCAGTTTTCGA
Source organism: bacterium (assembly GCA_963624695.1). Taxonomy (GTDB): domain Bacteria; phylum Bacillota; class Clostridia; order Lachnospirales; family Lachnospiraceae; genus Alectryocaccobium. The sequence continues at coordinate 47,275 of CAVFRH010000083.1, read as the reverse complement.
TTACATCGGCAGCAGAATCCAGCGCAGAAAGCCTTGGTATTCTGGCACCTGCCAAGGACCAGAAGGTAATGACAGAGCTTTCCGCATCTGACGGAAGCTATACGGGAAGTATTTCCTGGACACCTCAGGCAGAGAGCTTTGCAGCAGATACTGTTTATCAGGCAAAGGTGGTACTGACTGCCCAGGATGGATACTGCTTTGCAAATGACAGCATTTCCGGCATAGACAGCGGAGTCATCTCCGGCATGCAGGTATCAGAGGATAAAAAGACGATCAGCTTTACCATAAGCTATCCGTCCTTTACCGTGCAGACAGAGGAAAAGGATACGGATTCGGGGAAAGAGCAGGATAAAACAGCAGATACAGATACGAAAGAAAAAGATACAGAAAAAGAAAGTGACGCAAATAACTCTGACATATCCGCCCAGGCAGACGATCTTTCCTATAGCTTTGATGGAGCTTTGGTTAGCAGCAGTGATATCAGCAGCTATGTTTCGGCAGTAGGAACAGGTTCGGTAAGCTCTGATTCAGGAGATACCGGCAGCAGTACAACATCCGCTTCCTCTTCTTCAAGCTCCTCAAGCAGCTCAATGGTAACAGCATTTTCCATGTCAACGAAGGGGACGCTCAGTGTATCTGTAAGTGTAGACGAGCTGGACATTAATTCCATGGAAGTGGGACAGGAGGCTACAGTAACTTTAGATGCCATTGACGATGAAACCTTCACCGGCAGCGTTACTTCCATTGCAAATACATCCTCAAGTTCCAGCAATGGAGTGGCAAAATACACCGTAAAACTGTCCATTAACAAGGATGAAAAAATGAAGGTAGGCATGAATGCCTCTGTCAGCATAGTAACCTCAGAAAGCAAGGATGTATTGACGCTTCCGGTTGCAGCTCTGCAGGAGAGAGGTGACGAAAGCTATGTTTACACAACAATGGATGAAAACGGAAAGCTTTCCGGAGAGGTAACTGTAACAACGGGACTTTCCGATGGAACCAATGTTGAGATTACAGACGGTCTGGAAGAGGGAACCAGCGTTTACTATCAGAAAAGCGCAAGCTCAGACAGCAGCAGTGATATGAGCGGCTTTAGCATGGACGATATCCAGTTTGATGACGGAAATGGAGGCAATATGCAGGGCGGCGGAGGCGGTCCTCAGGGAGATACACCTGCGGGAGGTGGTCAATAATGATCCGCTTACATGATGTTTCAAAAATATATTCCATTGGAGAGGAAACCCTTTATGCCCTGAAAAAAGCCAATCTGGAAATCAAAAAGGGAGAATTTGTCAGCATTATCGGTCCTTCCGGCAGCGGAAAATCTACCCTTATGAACATCATCGGATGTCTGGATACGGCTGATGAAGGGGAATATTACCTAGATGGAATCAAGATCGGAGACTATTCCGAGGCGCAGCTTACCAAGGTAAGAAACCGAAAGATCGGCTTTATCTTTCAGAGCTTTTATCTTCTTCCAAGACTGACAGCTCAGGAAAATGTAGAGCTGCCTCTGATCTATCAGGGCGTTTCCGGACATGAAAGACGGGAAAGAGTGATGCAGGCTTTGGAGATGGTGAATCTGCTGGAGAGAAGAAAGCATAAGCCCTCCGAGCTTTCCGGTGGCCAGCGACAGAGAGTGGCCATTGCAAGGGCACTTGTGACAAATCCTTCTATTTTTCTGGCAGATGAGCCGACGGGAAACTTAGATTCTGCTACCGGACGGGAAGTGATGCAGATTTTTCATCGCCTTCACGAAGAAGGAAATACCATTGTTCTCATAACTCACGATAAGGAAATTGCGAAAGAGGCACAGAGAATGATCCATATAAAGGATGGCATCGTGCGGGAAGGAGACGAAAATGATCTTACAGACGTTTAAAATGGCCTGGAATTCCATTATCGCCAACAAAATGCGCACCTTTCTAACCATGCTGGGAATCATTATCGGTGTGGCAGCTCTGGTGCTTCTGGTTTCCATTGCCAATGGGGCGACATCCTCCATTAACGATGAGGTGTCCTCCATCGGAACCAACTATATGACGGTATCCATCAGTGACAACAAGGAAAAACCCATTAAGATCGCAGAGTTTAATTCTCTTTTTTCGGATGAATCCATAAAAGCAGCATCCCCCTATTCTCAGGGAAGCGTAACTGGAAAAAGCGGATATACCAGCAAGTCCATGACCGTTTACGGCACAGGCAGCAGCTATATGGATATTATGAATCTTTCCCTGGAATACGGACGATTTATAAAAAAGGTGGATCTGGACAACAATTCCAATGTGATCGTACTGACCCATGATACGGCTGTGGAGTATTTCGGACATGCCAATGCAGTAGGGGAAAGCATTTCTTTAAACGGAGAGAAATACGAGGTAGTTGGAGTTTTAAGTGCAGATACACAAAGTACTTATTCCTTCGGTGATTCTACGACAATGATGGAAGGCTACCTTCCTTATACAAGCTTTGCAAGACTTACGGATGGCAGTCTGGAGGTAACGCAGTTTTATGTAAGTGCTTCAGATGAAAATTCCATGGATGCGGCAAAGGAATGTGTTACAAATATTTTGCTGAACCGCTTTAAAAATGATGAGGATGCCTTCTATATTTATACAAGCTCTGAAATCATGGAAGCAATGGAAAGCATTAACACGACCCTTTCCCTTCTGATCGGTGGGATCGCCGCAATCTCTCTTTTAGTAGGCGGTATCGGCATTATGAACATTATGCTGGTTTCGGTGACGGAGCGAACCAGGGAAATTGGTATTCGAAAGGCTATCGGAGCCGGAAAAGGCTTGATCTTGCTGCAGTTCCTTTTAGAATCCCTGGTGGTCAGCCTGATGGGATGCGCAGTGGGAATTTTCGTTTCCTGGATCGGAATTCGTATTGCAAATGTCGTGATGGCAGGAAGCATAACGGCTTCCATGGATCCAACAGTTGTAATGATAGCGGTAATCTTTTCAGCCGCCATCGGAATTATATTTGGATTATATCCCGCGAGAAAGGCAGCAAATAAAAAACCAATTGATGCTCTCCGCTATGAGGGCTGACAGAGGAAACAACAGTCGAAAGAATATTTCTTTCGGCTGTTGTTGTGATATTTGTGACTACTGCATTTAATGTATAATAATGAATACTCTGAAAGAGTATTCATTATTATACATTAAATGCAGTAGCCTTTTTTGTAGAAATTTTGCAGGGCATGGTTATAATGGGAGGGAGAAAAGAAAGGAAAAAGAAGATGACGAAAAAGAAAAGCAGAAAAAAATTATTGCTGATCATACCAATCGTGTTGGTGGCTTTGGTGGCAGCCTTCATGATCTATGTCAGCATTTATTACCATGCACAAGCGCAGGAAATCCAAAGTTTTACAGAAAATGCAAGCGTCAGTGCACAGATAGAAGACGGCTGCATTGTCTATGAGCCAGAGAAAGCAGATACGGGATTAATATTTTATCCCGGAGGCAAGGTGGAATATACGGCCTATGAGCCCCTGATGCAGGTACTTGCAGATAAGGGAATTTTGTGTATATTAATAAAGATGCCGGCAAATCTTGCAGTGCTGGATGTAAATGCAGCAGATGGTTTTTCAGAGCAGTATCCTCAAATCGAGCACTGGTATATGGCAGGGCATTCTCTGGGAGGCTCCATGGCGGCGACCTACATCAGCAGTCATGATGAGGAGTTTGAGGGACTTGTGCTGCTGGCAGCCTATTCTACATCAGATCTGTCTGATACAGACTTGAAGGTACTGTCTATCTACGGAAGTGAAGACGGAGTCATGAACCGGGAAAAATATCAAAAATATTTATCCAATATGCCGCAGAATTTTACGGAGCTTGTCATTGAAGGGGGATGTCATGCTGGATTTGGAATGTACGGAGCCCAAAAGGGAGACGGAAGTCCTACCATTCGTTCAGAGGAGCAGATAAGGGCTACGGCAGAGGATATTTTTGAATTCATTGAGTAAAAAGTTCTTGGAGAGTTTACATCAGAATTTATAGATATGAACACAAATGCGCAGTTATTTGGAAATGAAAAGATCAGCAAAATATTGCTGAAGCTGACACCGCCTGTTATGCTGGCACAGCTGATACAGGCTCTTTACAATATGATCGATAGTTTTTTTGTAGGTCAGTATTCCCAAAACGGACTGACTGCCCTGTCCATTGTTTACCCGCTTCAGCTGCTGATGATCGCCCTGGCGGTAGGAAGCGGAGTCGGCATCAATACCGATATGGCACATCACCTGGGAATTGGGGATAAAGACAAAGCAGATGCAGTAGCAGGAAGTGCAGCACCCCTTGCAATTGTTTTATGGGTCGTTTTTGTGGCTGTAATGTACCTGATCATGCCGTCATATGCAAAAATGAACACCTCTTCACCGGAAATCATTGAAGAGGTGATTGCTTACGGAAGAATCGTCTGTGTATTCAGCATAGGCCTTTTTTTGGAGAGTGTATGGTCCAAGGTCCATCAGGCAGAGGGAGACATGAAAGGTCCAATGCTGGCGCAGATTGCCGGAGCACTTGTAAACATTGTTCTGGATCCCATTTTTATCTTCGGGTATCTTGGAATGCCGAAATTGGGAATTGCAGGGGCAGCTCTTGCAACGGTAGTAGGACAGTGCGTGGCAGCTCTTTTCGTATACAGGGGCGCCTGCAGAAAGGCACCATCTCTGGCACAGTTTCCCGGTATCGTTCGAAGAATTTATAAGCTGGGACTGCCCAATATTTTGATGCAGTCAGCTTATACGGTTTACATATTTGGACTCAATCTGATCCTTTCTACATTTTCGGATCAGGCGGTTACGGTCCTTGGCCTTTACTATAAGTGGCAGACCTTTTATTTTATACCAATCGGGGCCATGGAAACCTGCATCGTGCCAATCCTAAGCTTTAATTTTGCAGCAGGAAAATACGATCGCTGTAAAAAAACCTTTAGCAGCTCTTTGTGGATGCAGGCAGTTCTTATGGTAGCTGCCATGCTTTTGTTTGAATTGGTGCCGGCTCAGATGCTGGGCATTTTTTCAAGGGATCCGGAGGTGATTTCTATTGGAAGGATCGCATTTCGAATTATAGCCATTAGCTTTGTTCCACTGGTGACCTCTTTAGGTTTTCCGGTGTTCTTTCAGGCAGTAGGATGCGGCTTGCAAAGCTGTGTGCTTACGGTAATCCGAACAATCTGTTTATTTATTCCATTGGGATATCTGTTTTCCCTGATTGGCCTGAATTATTTCTGGCTGACCTTCCCTTTCACGGAAGTGATTACCAGTGTGGTTGGCTTTGTACTGTTTCGTAAGTTTGTTCAAAAAACTTTTAAATAGAGAAAAATATAGTTCAGAGGAGGAGAAAATTATGGAAGGAAAGAAGAGAAGAAAGAAGCGCAAGAGGGGACTGAGAAATCCCTATATTCGTTTTGGAGTTTTGGCAGCAATATTGATCGTGCTGATCATCATATGTGCCGTAAGCTTCGGAAAGCAAAGTAAGGAAGAGACAAGCGAAGCTTCTTCAACAAGTGTGGCACAGACAGAAGTGTCAGTAGCAAGCAGTGCTGTAAGCACAGTAGTAGATGGTGCAGCAACAGAAAGTACAGGAGAAATTGCTGCAGAAAGCAGCGCAGTAAGCCAGGTGACAGAGGAGCAGACACAGGAAGTAGGTCTTGCGGCACCAGAGTCAGAGGATGGAACAGGAGCAGCCGGAATTATGCAGATGTCCGATGAAATGCTGCAGTCGTCCACAGAGACAGGCTTTCATTTCAACGACAGAGCACATTGGTACAGTGTCAGCAGCGGTCTTTGCTATTACAATGGCTGGCAGACCATAGACGGAAACAGCTATCATTTCGATGAAAAGGGCTGGATGGACTTAGGCTGGAAGCTGATCGGAGGACAGTCCTGCTACTTTGATGATAATGGAGTGTATCAGCCGGGTCAGGACAACAGCAAGCTGTTAGCCTTTACCTTTGACGATGGCCCAAGTGAGGGAACCGATGAGCTTTTGGATCTTTGCAATCAGACAGGAGCTCGGGTAACCTTCTTTATGATCGGAAAACAGGTGGAAAACGGCGGCGGAGTCATTCCTTATATCGTAAAATACAGATGTGAGCTGGGAAATCATTCCTATACCCATTCCAATATGAACAATCTTTCTGCCGAGGACTGCGGAAGTGACTTTGCAACCTGCAGTGAGTTGATCGCTTCTTATAGCGGCGGACTGTATCCGACGGTGTGCAGATTCCCATACGGAAACATTACCGATGAAAATGTGGCAGCTCAGGGAGCATCCACAGGAGCCCCCAGCATTTTCTGGGATGTAGACACCTTTGACTGGCAGACCCGTGACACGGAGTCCATCAAGGCAGAGGTATTGAATGGTATTTCCGAAGGAAACATCATTTTGATGCATGACCGCTACGAAGAGTCCGTAGAAGCCTGCAGACAGCTCTTCCCAGAGCTGATTGCCCAGGGCTACCAGCTGGTAACGGTAAGTGAGCTGGCAGCAGCCAAGGGAATCGATTTGCAGGCAGGAGTGACCTATTACAATTTCCGTGGTTTTGATTACTAAAGTACTATATAATTATGTAGTATAGTTATTCTATTTATTTAGTAGAAAATACAGATAGAGCCCAAAAGAGATCGCAGCAAAGACGAGGAGCAGGCGAAGGATCAGTAAAAAGGTCCAGTAGCCCTCGTGACGCCCTAGTGCAGCACGCCTCGGATAGCTGCCAATCTTAAGGCTCTTTTTTTTGTTGCATTTTTCGCAGGATAGAGCCAGATTTTTTTCATCATTTACGTTGAGAATCCCTTTTCGCTTCAGCTTTCTCTGAAGTTTTTCATCCGTCTGTACCAGCTTTACAGGGTAGATATGATCCACAGTGATGTCCTTCGTCCGCTTTCCGCAGTACCAGCAGCGGTATTTGCCGCGGATGGGTGGGTGGCTCTTTAAAAAAATGCTCCGGTAATTGCTGCTGCGTTCATAGGCAAGGGGGTAGGCCAGACAGTTTACCCGCATCCGTTTTGCAATGGTTTTGTATTTTCCGATGTCTCCTTTCTTTACCCGAAAGGTAAAGACATAGGCATTTTTCTGGGTCAAAGGTGGGAAGTGCTTCTGCCAGCGCCGTTTCGACTTCAAAAACCCATAATTTCTGGGGTGTAATTCAAAAATATATAGATCAGACATTCTTTTTTCATCCTTTTGTAATAGAAGCAGTTTACCACGGAAAAGGAAAAAAGAAAAATCATCGGTAAGTGATCCGGAAAGGAGTCTATATAAAGAACAGATGAAAAAAGTTTCACGTGCTCTTTACACAAGCGCCCGGCTGCATTTTACAAACTCTTTTTAAAATGACAGAGAAGACAGTGAATTTAGAAAAGTAGATTTACAAAACAGAAAAAAAGAGCAGACAAGGAGAAGAACATGAAAAAGAGCAGCCGGATATGGGCATTTGTACTTGCAGCAGCCATGGCAGTCAGTCCTGCAATGAGCTCGGTAGAGACCTATGCTCTTGAAGCGGACAGCAATGAAAGCTCAGGAACAGAGGCCTTAGGGGAGCAGTCAGAAGAGGCAGACGAAAATGATGCAGAAAGCAGCGAGACATCAAAAGATACAGAAAATGCAGATACAACTGTAACTTCTGAACGTACAGGAGATTCATCGGAAGAATCAAATGAAAGTTCAACAGAGGATAAAACAGAAGCAGAAGTAATGCAGAAGGCCTTGTCCCTTACGGTAGGGGCAGATGAAAGCACTCGAAATATCACATGGTATGCTGACACTCAGGAAGCAGGTCAGGTGCAGTATGCAGTAAAGGATGGAGAGAAATTTCCGGAAAATTATGAGACCGTAACTGCCACTGTAAAAGAGACCGGTGACAGCGGATTTTACAGCAACAAGGCTACACTTGGAAATCTGGAAGCCGGAACGGAGTATGTATACCGCCTTGTGAACGGAGATACCAGTTCAAAGGTATACAGCTTCAAAACCGGAGACAATGATTCTGAGTTTAGCTTTATATTTGTAGGAGATCCGGAAATAGGCGGAACAGATACCGATACGGATGCGGCAAATTGGGAAAATACCCTGCAGCAGGCTCTGAATGAAAATTCAGATGCAGAGCTGATTGTAAGTGCAGGAAACCAGGTCAGTGACGGAAATGATGAAGTACAGTATACAGGATTTTTGGAAAGCTCCATTCTGGAATCTCTTCCGCTTGCAACTTCCATCGGGGATTATGATCTGGGCTATTATCTGGAGGACGGAAGCTATATGAGCTATAGCAGCCCGGCTTACAGCGACCATTTCAACAATCCCAATACCTACGGAACAGAGGAAGAGGGTGCAAGCGCAAACTCAGACTACTGGTACACCTACAATAATGTATTATTTCTTCATTTAAATTCAGAAGATCAAGATACAGATGCACACAAGTCCTTTATGGAAAATGCAATCGCAGCAAACAGCGGGAAAAATATTGACTGGACTGTTGTTGTGTTCAATAAATCCATTTATGGAAATACATCAAATGCTCAGGATTCCCAAGTGCTTCAAATGAGAGAAGATTTATCCCAGACATTCACGGAGCTTGGGGTAAATGTTGTGCTTATGGGACAGGACAATGCCTATACACGCAGCTACATGATGAACGGAACAAGTCCAAAGGTATCGAATGAAGCAAAAGCATATGATTCGGATGGAGTTTTGTATATTACAGCAAATTCCTCCAGCGGCAGCAGATACAGCACTCTGAATGATGAAAAAGAAGAGTATGCAGCAGTTACGAATCAGGAAAATACAGCAAATTTTTCATCGATTAATGTCACAGCGGACACCTTCGAGATCACAACCTATCGTTCCTCAGATCTGAGTGTGGTTGACAGCTTTACCATAGAAAAGTCATCAGAAGCAGGAATTGCCCTGGTGTCAGACTCTGTGATAGAGGGTGATGGAAGCGAAACAAATCCGTATCTTCTGGATTCGGATGAAGATCTTCGCATGATGGCAGAAAAGCTGAATGCAAATGATGAAGCCTGGGTCGGCAAATATTATGAATTAAGTGCCGACATTCAGATGACATCAGACAGCTTTTCGATGATAAACAGCTTTAGCGGAGTACTGGACGGAAAGGGTCATACCATCTATGGCCTTACCATTAAAGAGACGGAAGAGACTCTGGATGGAAAAACTGAACATAGAACAGCATTTATAAAAACAAATACCGGTACAATTCAAAATCTGAGATTCGAACAGGCAGAGGTTGTTTCCGATGTAAATTCCGGAAGCAACAGTTATTCGGGAGCTGCAGTTGTTGTCGGAGAAAATGCCTCCGGCGGAGTGATCTTTTGTGTACAGGTAAAGAACAGTACAGTAACAGCCACAGGACTTGGCAAGGCAGCAGGTATTGCAGCCCTTAACGGAAGAAATACCTATGCGGCATCCACCATTCAGAACTGCCGGTTTGACGGAGACATTTCCTGCGGCGGAAATACAGCCTATGGAGCAATGATGGGTGGTATTACTGCTTATACGGCAGGATCAAAGACACTTGTTGAAAATTGCTATACAAATGCAAATATTACTTATACCGGAAGCTCTGCAAATACGACTGTATCAGCAGCCATGATCTGCGGATATCCAAATGCTTTAACCATTCGGGGAAATGTTGCAGGCGGCGGTTCCTTTACAATCCCAAGTAATGTAACCACCTCAAATATCGGACGTATTTATGGTTTGTATAATACAAAATACAATGTAAAAACAGAAAACAACCTTGCAAACGAGAACATCACCTTAAATGGCACAGTGATCACACCGGAGGACAGTACGAAGGACAGTGCGACTCAGGGAAAAAGCATAAGTGAAGACGAGGCTAGTACGAAGGATACCTATACAGCAATCGGATGGGATTTCAAAAATTACTGGTGTATGGGCGATGACAGCAGACCGGAGCTCAAAGAATTAGGAGCCCTTACATTAGAGGGAAGCGGTACAGAAGAAGATCCGATTCTGATCGGAGACGAGGAAGATCTCCTTTACGCAGTCGAGTTATTAAATAAAAATGACAGCCGTGTTGCAGGAAAATATTTAAAGCTTACTGCAGATATTACACTTACTTCGAACTTTACCATGATACAAAGCTTCACAGGTGTACTTGACGGAGCAGGACACAGCATTTCAGGACTTTGCATTGTAGATGAGGATACATCCACACAGAAGGATTATCTGATTGGCTTTGTTCGTACCAATTACGGAACGATCAAGGATCTTGCATTTGAGAGTCCGGTAGTAAAGACCAGTGTGGTCTGCAATACAGACAGCTTTTCAGGTGTTGCCGTCATTGCCGGAGAAAATGCAAACGGAGCACTGATCCACGGATGCCGTGTTTCCAATGCGACAGTAGAGGCTCCAAATGCAGCGAAGGTAGCAGGAGTAACTGCATTAAACGGTAGAAATGCAAAGAATTCTGCAACGGTTTCAAATTGTTATGTAAGCGGAACTTTGATCGGCGGCGGAACCGCTGTTTCCTATGGCACTATGATGGGCGGAATTGCATCCTACAGTTCAGCAAGTACCATAGAGGATTGTATTACAGATGTAAACATAAGCTGTGATACCTCAAATGTTTCATCACAGACAGCCGTTGTGAGTCTGTCCGGAATCGTTGCCTATATCAACAAGGTTACCTTAAAGGGAAATGTTGCATATGGCGGAAGTATGAATGCATCAGGAGAAATCGGAAGCCTGGTAACCGGCGGAATTTATGCTTCTGTTCCTACATACAGCGGATCTAATACCATAGAGAATAACCTCTCCTCGAAGGATATAACGATTAATGGTGAGGCCATTGCTGAAGCAAAAGCAAATGGAACCTTAACAGAAAAATCGGAGCTTGAGGAGAAGCAGACCTATACGGATCTTGGATGGAAATTTGATCTGGAATGGAAGATGACAGATGAAAAATATCCGATCCCGAAAGTATTTTCTTATCCGGAAAATGAAATAAGCAGAATAACGGCTGCAGTAAACAGTGATGGCATCGGCTTCAGCTGGTATTCTAAATATGAGGACAATACATACATAAGCATTTCAGAGGATTCTGAAATGAAAAATGCCACAAAGCTTGAGGCTGCTTTAGAAAGCTCAGATGATCAGTATCGATTTACTGCCAAAGCAAGCAATCTGAAATCAGATACAACATATTACTATCAGGTGCATTCCGGAAATATTGATTCAGAAATCGGAACATTTAAAACAGCGAAAGAGGACGGAGCCTTTACCTTTATCAATCTGGCAGGTACAGACAGCGAAACAGTAAAGGATGCCGGTGTGGCTGCAGATACCATGAAGGTGGCATTGAATACCGTTTCTGATGCATCCTTTATACTCCACAGCGGAAGCATGGTAGATGCAGAAAGAGGAAGTGCTGCCTGGACAGAGTGGTTCTATCAGGCACAGGATACCTTTATGGATACGCTGCTTGCTCCTACCGTAGGAGATGAAGGCGCATCTGTTATGAGCCAGCAGTTCAATATCGATACAAAGGGCTATTACAGCTTTGATTATTCCAATGCTCACATCGTGGTTTTGAATACATCTGAGAATGAAAGCCAGTGCATTTCAAATGAACAGATCGAATGGCTGAAAGAAGATGTAACTACAGCACGAGGTAATGGACAGAAATGGATCATCTTGAGCGTAAATAAAGGACCCTATACCACAGGAAGCACAGCAGACAATTCAGAGGTCGCAGGTCTTCGAGAGGTGCTCCTTCCGGTAATCGATGAGCTTGAGATCGACCTTGTACTTCAGGGACAGGATCATATCTTAGGAAGAACATATTCACTGAAGGATGGAAACGCCGACAAATCCGAATATATGGAAATGGTAAACGGCAAGCGCTTTTATTACAGTCTCAGTGATGAGGGAACCGTATATTTCATGCCGGGACAGGCAGGCACAAATATGGACAGCCAGATCGAAACAATGACGACCAAAGATCTGGATGAGTACATCGCTCTCTTTTCAAGAAGTGAGCAGAGAGGAAGCGCAAGCAATCCGACTCAGACCTTTGCATCTGTAACCGTTGATGGTGACAAGCTTACAGTATGTACCTATGAAAGAAAGAATACGGATACTGCTACTATGATTGAAGCCTTTGGTATCGATCATGAGGTTGGAAATGTAGAAAGTCTCATCAAAGAAGAAAAATGGGAGGAAGCAAGAACAGCTTACAATGCTCTTACCGATGCCCAGAAGGATGAAGTAGAAAATTACAGCGCACTTCTGGAAGCTGAAAATTCTGAGCTTCAGGAAAATAAAGCTGCATGGCTCGATGACAGTGCAGCAGAGAGACGCAGCATCTTAGTAAGAAATGATACATTCTCTTCCTTTGAGGACAAGCCGATTCGGCTTGAAATTGAAAATGCTTCAAGCGAAACAATGAAGTTCTACACGACCAAGGGAGAAGAAATTCCTTCAGAGGTGGAAAGCTACGATAAGAACGGTACATCCATTGTATGGGTGAAGATTCCGAACATAGAAGCAGAATCAGTGACCGGATTGTGGGTATATTTCGGAGGAAAGGCTTCCACCCTGGATTCGTCTGAGGTCTGGAGCAACCAATATGCCTTAGTTGAGCATTTCAACAATCTCGGAAGCTCTTCTATGACAGATTCTACCGGAAATGCAACCGGAACTGTCACAGGATCACTTACCGAAAATGATTACGGTGCAGATAAGGGAGCATATTTCAAAGACAGTAAGATTACTTACGACAGCATCGGAGATGACTACGATGCCTTCAGTATAAGCGCCATCGTATCCATGACAGATGAGGATATGGCAGCACTTACAGGCAATAAGGGCGTTATCGCATCTAGATTTTTAAGTACGGATAACGATACAAACTCTTATCAGATGTCAATCGATTCCTCAACAGGAAAGCTTAGTACATCTTATTATGCAAAATGGTGGAGAGAGCACAATTACAATACTTCTTCCTGGCCTACAAACCAGAAAACAAATTATAGCTGCAATATCAGTGCAACAGACGGAAACCAGCATATGGTAACGTTGATGTATGACGGACTGACAGTAACGACTTATGTAGACGGTGTCGCAGTGAAAAAGGGAAGAGTATTCTTAGAGAATTCCATCTATACAGATAAATCTCTTTCGACGGTAATCGGTGCTTATTCGGATGAGACACTTACAGGTGCCTTCAGAGGAACCATCTACGATGTTCAGATCTCAGGAACCGGAACATCCGAGCAGTGGGAGTCTTTCCGCTACGAGGCATATTTCGGAAATGCGGTAACAATCGGTAAGTCAGAGCACAAGGGTGACTTGGCCATAAATGCAGATGTTGTTGGAAGATCAAGCTCTATGGAGGCCGGAAACCATCTTGTACAGGGAATGCTGAGCAAGGATGCAACTGTTACCATCCAGGTTGGAGACAAGACATATGATCTTGGAAGTATGTCAGCCGGAATGTTTACAGAGACAATCGACATGACAGGCAGTGGTGAGCAGAAGGTGATTGTAAGTGCAACAGCCGATGGTAAGACAGAAAAGGTTGAGCTTACAATAAATCTTACAGATACCAAGGATCCGGATGTGGAAGGAACAGATACACAGTCCGATGGAGAAAGCCAGACCCTTGTGGTGAATCCAAATGAAAGTGAGGATGAAAATCTTACTACAAAATTCTATTTAAGCGAAGGCGTGGATCTCTCCAGCAATACAATGTCGATCGCAACAGGAAGTACTACAGAGAATACTCCGGATCAGGTGGATCCTTTGACCTGCGAGTATACAGCCAAAGAGCTGAGCAATGAAACCACGACCACTGAGGATGGTTCGAATCCATATCAGATTTACAAGATCAGTCTGACAGATGAGCAGAAGGCAGCTGCAAATTATCAATTAGGCTGGCATGGAACATCCAGCAGACAGATCCATGCATATGCTTATGACCAGGCTCAGAAGACATGGGTTAAGGTAGCTTCGACAGATGGAACAGGCGAGCTTTCCATGAACATTCAGGTAGAGGGAAGCCAGTACAGCCAGGACGGAAATCTTTATCTGATCTTCTTTAGAGGACTTGGAACAGATCCTGAGGACATGGACAGCTATACCCCATCGGAAGGCCAGTATGATTTCTCTATGACCTGGACCTCAGATGTGCAGTATACTTCAGAATTTTATGAGGATATCCTGCTGCAGCAGAAAAAATGGATTGCAGAAAATCAGGACAAATACAATGTAGTAATGAACATCGACACAGGAGATGTTGCCAACGCAGCATATTTATCCTGGGAATACAACTGGAAAACAGTAGACAAGGCTTACAATGTTCTTGAGAATGCTAGTGCACCTTATACCATAGTTTGGGGAAATCATGACTACAAATATGTAGATAAATACAATCTGCTTGCAAACAGCGACAGACTCTACAGACAGTATTTCCCACTCAGCCGTTTCCAGGAAAACTTAGGCGGATGGAAGATGGTATCACAAAATAAGGTGACGGATGATATGTGCCTGACCCAGACGATCCACGGAAGCAAGCTAATGCTCCTTACCCTCAGCTATTGGATGGATGAAAGTGATATTAGCTGGGCAAAGAACATTGTGGAGGATCCGGAATATGCGGATTACAACATCATAATCCTGACTCACCACTTTAACAGCGGCGGAAAGATTACAAGTACATATGGAAAGAAGCTGTTAAGCGATGTTATCCAGGGACACAGCAATGTGAAGCTGCTTTTGTGCGGACATGTAGACGGTGTAGATGTAATCAACCCGACAACAGGCGGACAGCAGTTCTACAGTATCCTTCAGGATTATCAGGATGAATCTGGAACAATGATCTACGGCGGAAATGGTTTCCTTCGTATGCTCAACTTCGATGTAGAAAACAACCTGATCTATTTCAATACCTATTCACCGTTGACAGGAGAAACTGCAACAGTTTGGGCAAACGGAACCTATAGCAAGGTAGACGGACTTTATCAGAAAAATAAAGATGAATTTGCAATTTCTGTTGATCTTGGAGGAAGCCAGGAAAGAACCTTTACAACTTCACAGCTTTGTATGACAACCCAGTCTGCAAATGAGGTTGGAGCGGAAAGCTCAAAAGGAAATGAAACCGTTTCTTATAAGCTTAGTGATCTGAAGGCAGGACAGAATTATACCTGGTATGCAGTCATAGAGGATGAAGCAGGAAATCAGACCACGACAGCTCTTAGCGGATTCAAAACAGCTGCAAGTGAAGAAGAAGCAAAGCTTGTAGGCATTGAGATCGGAAATGCACCGACTAAGACAGAGTATGCAGAGGGCGAAAGCTTCAGTGCAGAAGGCATGGTCGTAAATGCAGTATATTCTGATGGAAGCCGCAAGGTGATTACAGATTATACCTATAGTCCTGACGGAGCACTCAGCCTTTCTGATACAGCAGTCATTGTCAGCTGGAATGGCATGACTACCCAGGTAAATATTTCGGTTCGAAGCCAGAATGACAGTGATGACACAAGCGACAGCGTATCGGGAGTAACCATCACACCGGACAATGGTACACTTACCAAGGCGGGTGAAACCTTGCAGCTTACCGCTATCGTTAAGCCGGACAATGCAGCAAATAAAAATGTGACATGGACATCCAGTGATACAAATGTTGCAACAGTAGATGAAAACGGACTGGTAACAGCAGTAGCAGATGGTACTGTAACGATCACAGCAGTTAGTGAGGACGGAAATATAACAGCAACGGCAAGCATTACAGTCAGCATTGCTGCAGCAGATGATACATCGGATGACGGAAACAGCGGAACATCAGATGGCAGTGCAGCAAACAGCACAGATCAGAAGAACAATGCAAGCAATTATAAGGGATCAAGTTCAAGCAGTAAGAGTAGCTCCTCAAGTGCTCAGAGTGCAAAGGGCACAAATACAGGAGATACGACGGATGCAAGGGCTTGGGGAATCCTTCTTGTGATTGCCGCAGCAGCTGCGACTGGAATATACGCAAAAAAGAGAAAAAGCAGTAAATAAATTTTGAAATGAGTTTAAGAATGACTCGATAGAAAAAGAAAAGCTCTCGAATGGATCCAAATCCCTTCGGGAGCTTTTTATACAGAAAATTAAGAAACCAAAGGCAAAATGCAGTTTACCCAAAGACTGCTAAGCGGCATAACAATGACCATAGCCGGGATCATGTCGGCGATCGGGAATTCCTTCAGTTTCAGCATACGAAAACCGGTAGCTAAAAGAAGAACACCGCCGCAGGCTTTAAAATCACCGATCATATAATCCGTACAAAGAGGATAGATCTTTGTAGCAAGGAAAAAGAGGATCAAAAAGATGATGATCTGAGGAATGGCGATAAAGGCAGTTACAAGGCCAAGCACGCAGGCAAAAATAAGGG
Organism: bacterium; assembly: GCA_963624695.1. GTDB lineage: Bacteria > Bacillota > Clostridia > Lachnospirales > Lachnospiraceae > Alectryocaccobium. The sequence goes on along the minus strand of CAVFRH010000083.1, from coordinate 30,847 downwards.
CGGTGGGCAGATCCAAAAAGGATTTTGCTAAAAGCACGCTGTGATCGCCTGTCATTCCGGAGACGATGCTTCCATAGATTCCGGTGCCGCTGGCACAGAAGAGAACAATGGCTGTTACCAGAAGGCTTTTATAATCATCATCTGTTTTTGTATTTCCGGGCATGAGCTTTGAAATTCCTCTTTCCATTAAAAGACCGCCGGCCTGGATCTTATCTCCAAGGTGAACGATAAGTCCGATAATGGTTCCCAGAATCGCGGAAAGGATAACAACCGGCATATTTTGCATATGTGTAATGGATGAAATTCCCATTGTTAAAGCGCAGACACCGAAAATGGTATTCAGTGAGGTTTTAAAGCGTTCGCTGAGCTTTGGACCGATTAAGGTTCCTATGATTCCGCCGACTACGACAGCCAGCGCATTGATAATAACTCCGATAGGCATAAATTGTTTCTCTCCTAAATTAATATTTTATTACGCAACAGCTAACATTCTATCACAAGAATTCTTTTCATAGTACAAAAATCTGCAGAAGAAAAAGCATAGTATATGTGTCATCAGATAGATGAAAACAAAGAGATACAAAAAGGAGATAAAACAATGAGAAAGAAATTATTTGCAGGTTCACTTATTATTGCAGCAGCACTTAGCTTTGGAGCATGCGGAGAAATGAAAGTAAGTCAGATCGGGGATGATTCAAGTGCATCAGATTCAGATGGATATGTTTATTATCAGATCGATGAAAGAGAGCGAAAATCCGTACTGGCAGATCCAAGTGACTATAAATCAGGCAATTCTTCAAATTCCGATGAAGAGATGTTTGCAGAAATCGAAGGAACACTTATGAATGCATTTGGCAGCACCTACAGCATACTGGATGGATGCGGCTACGACAGCGTATACACGATGGATGCAATGCCTTCAGTATACGGACTGGAAAATTATTCTGTACATGCAAATGAAATCCTTTTGATGAAGCAAGTAGGTTCAGAGCGGCTTGGAGCAGATGATGTCTGCATCGGAGCTTATGGATGGCTTTCAAGAGTATTTGACTTTGAGCATGAGTGGCAGGCAAGCATAACAGACTTCACGGATGCTTTGAGAGAAACTTACCCGGACTGCACAAGCCTTCAGTTTACAGATAAATCTGCAATCCCGTCAGCTCCTTCAAATATTTCCAGCACACTTGGTTACGTAGAATTTACGGCTCCCTTCTGTCTTGGAAGTGCAAAGGTAAGACTTTATATCGAAGCAGCCGATTCTTCGGACCTTGCGAATTCAATTGCAAGCAGTGACACCTGGGTATATCTGTGCCGTATGTAGGAGAACTTATGGACATCGAAAAACGCAGCAGCGGAGTTTATTATAAATGCATTTTTCATCTGACAGAGTATGAGGCGGCTGCAGCAGCCGTACGAACCCTAAGATGGTATCTAAGCTATTTGAACAGGCAGTTGGATCCTTCGCGATATTCCTTTTTTCTTACCCATACAGAATGCCTGTTTCAAGTAAAGATAAAGGAGAAAGAATGGACAGATATAAATTTTCGGGAGCAGATACTTGCACGTGCAGATGAAATAATCGGAGATACAAAAAAAGAAATAGAGATGCTTTCAAAAGGCATTGTTCCGGAGAAAATAAAAAGTGTTTTTCAGAAAGAAGTGGAAGACATAAGTAAGGAATGGTAAACTGATTATTGAAGAGAAAATGCAGGAAAGGGATTTGCAATGGGCAGGAAAGTAAAACGAAAGATATTTGACGAGATGATCCTTGGCATAAGCGGCCGGGATGCTCTTGCATATCTTGATGGACTGTCAAAGGCATATGAAGCTGCGACAGGCAGAAGAGAAAATCAAACAATTTCGAAGCCAAAGAGCCTGCAGGAAGAGATCGAGGCCTGTCCCTTGCGCTACCGGCTTATCTATAAAGGTTTTGTAAATACCTGGAGCCTGGATGAATTAAATGAAAAGCTGAAGGAGAAAAAAGAAGAGAAGCTCTATGCAAGAAATCTTCTGGAAGCGACTCTGATCTATGCGTTCAAAAAAAATCTCAGCTTTGAAAAATGGAAAAGCCTTGTTTTGAATTTAAAGGAGTTGGAAAAGGAAGGATCCTATGATGATCTTCTGATCAATGGCTTTCATGGTTCCTACAGTGCATTTCCATTGGAACGGATTCGAAATTATGTAAAAAATTCATCTCTATTGGTCAATGGAAATGAATATACCTTGCAAAGGACAAAAACGGTAGAGATAGGCCTCAAGCATTTGTCGGATGATCGGGATTTTGTTCTTTACATTTGCGAAAATATACGTGTCTTTTGTGAAGGACGGGAAAAGGCAAGATATTATATCTGCAAATATTTTCTTGCCTATCTTAATACCAAGATTAATTTTTATCTAACAGAGGGGATTTCAAGAACTGCAAAGCGGAATATCTATCTGGATCTGCCTCTTTCTAATATCTCAAAAATGGATCCAAACCGTCATGCAAATATGAGCAGGGATGAGGTTCTGGAAACCCTTGCGCAGGCAAAGGTAAGCTCCAATAAGCTTTTTGAACTTTTGAATCGATTTTATTCTTATGTTTTACTGGCAGATTCGAAGGCAGAGGATCCTAACTGGGAGGAATACAGCCTTATGTCAAAGGTGCTTCAGGGAGATAGTATTTCCAGAAATCTTTTGATTTTGCTTCTTTTATTTTTTGAAAGTGAAGCAGAGCTTGCAGATGAAGGAATGAAGCTGAGCGAGCGGCGTTTCAATGAAATCCTGAAAGCCTGTAGCTTTGAAGAGCTTTCACCAAAAAAGTCACAGATTGATGAAATGCTGGCAAAGGTTTTAAGCTGTGATGACAGAAGGCGGGCTTTGGAACGAATTCTATACGAAACAGAAGAAATTGCGATAGATTGAGGGTATAAGGAATGCAGCAGTTGGCGCCCGGTACAAAATTAAATAAGAAATATAGAATAATCCGTACTCTGGGACAGGGCGGCTTTGCCTTTACCTACGAAGCAGTGCAGGAACCCATTCATCTTCGGGTCTGCATCAAGGAACTTTCTGCTTCTGGCATCAAAGAAGGAGAGGTTCTTGCGACGATCAAAAGTCCAAATGTAGTGCGGGTTTTGGATTATTTTGAAGAAAATGAAAATTGCTATATTGTCCTTGAATATCTGGAAGGACAGACACTATTTGAATATATAAAGGAAAAAGGCTGCCTTTCAACGCAGCTTTTATTTACCGCAGCGAATCAGCTTTTAAATGCCTTATCAGAAATTCATTCCTTGGGACTGATCCATAGGGACATTGCACCGGATAACATTATGGTCATGTCTGGAAATACGGATGAGAAAGAGCCATTCAGATTAAAGCTCTTTGATTTTGGAACCGCAAGGGAGCTTGGCCGGTCGGAGTATACCTGCACACTGAAGGACGGATATACACCCATCGAACAGCTGTCATCGGATGAAAAACAGGGTGCATTTACGGATCTCTATGCCCTTAGCGGAGTGCTTTATTTCTGTCTGACAGGAAAAAAACCGGAAAGTGCCTACAGCAGGCTTCTGGATGACGATCTGAAAAAGCCTTCGGAGCTTGGCGTGCAAATAGAAGCTGACCTTGAAAAGGTCCTTATGAAGGGTCTGGCACTTCAGCCTGAAGAACGTTATCAGTCGGCAGGGGAAATGCTGAATGATATGGAAAAAGCTATGCCGAAAAAGAAAGAAGAGGATAGATTTCCAGAAGGCAATACGGTTCACCACAAAAAAAGAGGCATTCTTGCAGCAGTCTGTGCCATGGCTGCGATCGTTATTGCAATCGCCTTTGCTTTTTTCAATAAGGGCAGCGGCACACTTCAATACGATCCGGAAAGTATGTATAAGGTAACACTGACTCCCACGGATGAATTTACGGTGGCAGGTTACAATGAGTCGATTGAAAGCTTAAAAGAACGTCTGAATATCTTTTCTAAGACAAGCGGAAGTTACAGCCTGGAAGAAGACAGCGGTGTCATTACTCTTTTGTTAAATAAAACGGATTTTCCACAAAATGAAATAATTGACAATGACTACAAATCAACATCCTATGAAGAAGAGGCGATACCGGAATACATTCTCCGGGCTTACCTGTCAAGAGCTGGGTCACTGACACTGAATCAAACAGGAGGCGATGGGACAATTCCTCTTGAGCAGATCAAGGACTTTTCTGTCAGTGTAAAAGAGGATGGAGAGAAAATTGGCCTTTCAGTTAACCGGTATTTTTTAATCGAGTTCAGCGAAGAGTTCATTGAGAAAAATACTTCTACAATAGAAAACTGGGATAATCTGTATTCTGTAAATCAGGACAGCAACTGTTCACCGCCGGTATTGCCATTTGCAACCATTTTAAAGGAGGATGGCAGTGGCTTTTATCTTCTGCCAAACGATGAAAGTGATACTCTTTTCGAAATTCTGCAATATAATCTGACTCATGCACCCTTGGAACATAGCTTCAATATTGCAATCGAAGAGCAGACCAACTGGCAGAGTGATGCAGCAGAGTTTGGAAACAGTCAGGTGGCAGAAGAAAATATTTCTTCGGATTCTGTTTCTTATTACATATATGGAAGCATGTCAGAAGGAGAACAGATGGATTGCTATCAGGTACTACGAAACAGACTGGATGCAATCGGATCATCCTATGCACTTGGTCAAATGGATGCTTTAAGTGCAGTTACGTCAGGCTGTATGGCACCGGCTTATACTTTTATTGCAATAAAAGGAGAGGACAAATTAAAGTATACCGATATTGCAGACCTTGCCTTGTGCGCAAACAAATTCTTTCTCAGTACAGAAGATGGGCAGCTCTCGGATGAATATTCTGATTATATTACGAGTTGCTATCTTGGAGAGGATTACATCAGCACAAGTGAATATTCCTATGCGGAAAAGATGGATGGAAGGGCTGAAAAGATATATCTGATGTCGGTAAGCGGATCTTATGATCAGACAACGCTCCTGTCCGGAGAGATTCAAGATGACGGATCCTTTCATTTTGGTGCTTTTGCAAATGGAGATGCGATAGATGAGGAGAATAGATGGGTCCTTAAGCTGATCTCGGCCTGCATCGAAAACCAGCCTCCCGTAACACTTTCCTCTTACAGTATAAAAACAGAGGAAAATGCACAGGAGACATTAAGCCAGCTAGGATTATTTGAACGAAAATAAAAAATTTATTGCAGCAGCGCCTTCATATCTTCTTCGACGGTGCTGATAGGTGCGATGCCGAAATTTTCAACAAGGTAATTCAAAACATTCGGGGAAAGGAAGGCCGGAAGGGTCGGACCAAGCCGAATGTTTTTTATGCCCAGATGCAGCAGAGTCAAAAGAATGCAGACTGCCTTTTGCTCGTACCAGGAAAGCACAAAGGAAAGGGGCAGCTCATTTACGCCGCATTCAAAGGCATTTGCCAGGGCAAGTGCAATCTGAATTGCACCGTAGGCATCGTTGCACTGTCCAATGTCAAGGAGCCTTGGAAGCGGTCCGATGTTTCCAAGATCCAGATCGTTAAAGCGGTATTTTCCGCATGCCAGAGTCAGAACAATGCTGTCCGTTGGAGTCTGCTTTACAAAGTCCGTATAGTAGCTTCTGCCGGCGCGTGCTCCGTCGCAGCCTGCAACCAGGAAGAAGTGCTTTACAGCTCCGCTCTTTACGGCATCTACAATGGTGTCAGCAAGACTAAGAACAGTACCGTGGCTAAAGCCGGTCATAACCTTGCTTCCGCCATTGATTCCGGTAAAGTGCATATCCTCTTTGTAGCCTCCAAGCTCCAGAGCTTTTTCAATGACAGGAGTAAAGTCTTTATTTTCATCGATGTGAGTCATGCCCGGGAAAGAAACCAAGGCGGTAGAGAACATGCGGTCTGCATAATCTGCTTTCGGAGGCATCAGGCAGTTGGTGGTAAAGAGAACCGGAGCAGGGATGGATGCAAATTCCTTTTGCTGATTCTGCCATGCAGTTCCGAAGTTTCCCTTCAGGTGGGAGTATTTCTTCAGCTGCGGATATCCGTGAGCCGGAAGCATTTCACCGTGGGTATAGACATTGATGCCCTTGTCCTTTGTCTGCTCCAAAAGAAGCTCCAGATCCTTCAGATCATGACCGGTAACAACAACGAAGGGACCTTTTTCTACCGTAAGGTCTACACTGACCGGTGCTGGAGTACCATAGCTTTCCGTATTGGCCTTGTCTAAAAGGGCCATACACTTCAGATTCTGTTCGCCAACTTCCATTACGATGGGAAGAAGCTCATCCATGCCCCAGTCTTCGCCGATTGCAAAAAGTGCCTTGGCAAAGAACTGATTCATTTCTTTATCTTTGTATCCCAGTATCATAGCGTGATGGGCGTAGGCAGCCATACCGCGAATTCCGAACAGGATCAAAGATTTCAGGCTGCGCACATCTTCATCGGCAGTCCAAAGCTGTTTCATATCGTAGTCTTCTGTTCTGCCGCAGCTAGATGCACAGACAGAGCAGTCCGGCACCAGCTTGTTCTTCTCTTCATGAACCGCATCGATCAGGGAGCGAAGACTAGATTCGTTAAAATTCACATTGGTTACGGTCGTAAACAGCCCTTCGATCATCAGCTCCTGGGTGCTTTCGCCTGCACCCTTCGCATTGTCTATGGATCTGGCCAGGCCGATCAGAGCACCGGTAAGCTCATCCTGCAGTGCAGCGACATCGGCACTTTTTCCGCAAACACCACTTTTGCCGCTGCAACCCTTACAGCCGGCGGTCTGTTCACATTGAAAACAAAACATAGTATCCATGAAAATTCTCTCTTTCTGCTTTCGCATTTTTAACTTGTCTGAAGTCAGTATAGTTCGAAAAAAAGAAAAATTCGGTTGTAATTCCAACAAAAAATTGATTTGCAGTCAGAGTTGCAAAAACAAAACAGATAAAAAAGAATTATAAAGCGAATAAGGCAGTAAATATACTTGAAAAAAATATGATACTAATGTATCATATAAGCCAAATGACTAAATATTTTTAGATAAATTGAGTCAAGGGAACCGATAAGTTTCAGATCCTTGCGGAAAGATGTGCCAAGGAGAGAAAAGATGATTTTCGAGAAGGGAATAAGATCATGAGAAGAAAGAAACAGTGGATGGCATTGCTTCTGGCTGCTGTGGTAGCAGGAACAATGACTCCTGCAGAGGCTTTTGCAGCAGGACTTCCAACGGACTATGTCCAGGAGGGAAATGCTACAGAAGACACAGAAGGAACGACCGAGGGAACAACTGAGGGAAGTACAGAAGGTACAACGGAAGGAACAACCGAAGGAAGCACCGAGGGAACAAGCGAGGGAAGCACCGAAGGAACCACCGAAGGAAGTACTGAGGGAACAACCGAAGGAAGTACTGAGGGAAGCACCGAAGGAACCACAGAAGGTGAGCCGGCTGTAGCCAGCGAAACAGATGGTCAGAGTGACGATACTTCTGCCCAGTCAGAGGACTCTACTTATGAGCAGCTGAAGTCAGATGCTACTATCGTAAAGGACTTCAACTTCAAGTCCGGTCTGACCTATTCCGCAGGAACAGATCTTTCTAGCAAGGTAACCTTTTACGACAAAAACGGAAATGTAATTTCCAAACCAAGCTCACTGAGTGTAACAAATGATGAATATGTCATTGTTAAGATTCCGCAGGCATTTCAGTATCAGGACGGCAACATTTACGATGTATACATCAAGGTTATACCGGAGCAGAACATCTCAAGATGCAGCTGGACCATTAAGGTATCCGGAAGCGGATCCAATACCTGTCTGACCATTTCACCGGCAGCTTTAAGCACTTACAGCTTCCAGTATGAAATCTGGCTTCAGACACAGACAAGTGACAGCGATGTGCCGGATATTTCAAATGCTGAAACATCTGTACATCTGGTAGCAGGATCCTGCTGGACCTCTACTACAGAGGGTGCAAAGCCTTACGGAAATGACGGAAAGATCTACTCCAATGTAGACAATGGTCTGCAGTGGGTTTCCAGCAGCAACAATCTGATGGAATACTGGATGGTCAAGGACAGCAGTGACAATAAGGTATCAAAATACATCCTTGGTCATGGCATGAGCAGCCTCAATACTGTTAAGGGCGGATATGTTCACAACAATGGTGCATCATCAGAGCAGGCAGAGACAGTACTTGGATACCTTTGCGCAACCGTATCTGTTACAGATACAGACGGAAATAAAACCTCTACAGACGAGCAGCTCATTGACGAAAAAATAAAGGAGAGCCTCATTCCGTCTATTACAGTACCGGATGACAAGGTACTCTACTGGAATGCAGATACAGCGATAACAGTAGATGGTGTAACCTATCCGGCTGGCAGTGACATTCCGGCAGATGTTCTGAAGGATGTTGTTATTACAGAAAATGTAGCCTTTACCGCAGTTCTCAAGGACAAACCAACCGTAGATGCTACAGTTACTGAAAACGACGTAACCTACAACGGTCAGGATCAGGAACTGGTAACCGTAACACCTGCAGAAGGCAGTGCAGACAAGGTAGCGGTATACTATTCTACAGACAAAGAAGTCTGGACAGATGAAGTTCCGACCGGAAAAAAAGCCGGTGACTACACCATTTACTACAAGGTAGTAAGCACAGATGATGCTTATGTACCGGTAAATTCTGAAGTACAGGAACTGACGGTAACGGTTAAGAAGTTAGATGTAACGGCAGAGGTAGAAGCAGCAGACAAGTATTGGGACGGCACTACAACTGCAACCCTTACCAAGGTTGAGGTTCCGGCAGATCAGATTATGGCTGGAGACAGCATTTACATTGAAAATGTAACAGCAGACTTCGAAAATGCTGATGTTGGAACTGAGAAAAATGTTTTCGTACATTCTGATGATGCAAATATTATAGGATCAGGATACTCTAACTACAACATAACAATTCCGGAGACTACAACTGCAAGCATCAGCAAGGCAGCAAAAAATTCTCCTGCAAACAACCAGCATGCAGTTGTTCCAAGCGATGAGACCATCGATGGCAAAAACGACGGCAAGCTTACCAACGTAACAGACGAGATGGAATATCGCCCAGTTGGATCAGAAGAGTGGATCTCAATTACAGGAGATACGGTTGAAGGTCTGCCGGATGGCGAGTACGAGGTTCGCTATAAAGAGACAGATGCAACAAATGCATCGGATGCAGATACAGTTGTAATCGGTCAGGGAAGAATGCTGAATGTCAGCGTAAGTCCGGAAGCAGCAACACAGGTTGGATACACCTTCTCAACCGACAAGAGCCAGGTTTCCTACAATGGAGAGGTTACAACAACCCTCAAGATCAACAAGGGATACAGCAAGACAGAGCTCTTCCAGATCTGGTATGAAGATGAATTCGGTGAAGTAGTGGATATTACAGATCAGTTCGTAGAGCAGGCAGATGGAAGTCTTGTATATACCGAAACTGTTCCGGTTGACAGAGTCTACAACATTCAGGGAATTGCGGATATTACAGCACCTACCGGAAGTATTACAGTAGATGGAAACAGCTGGACAGAGTTCCTGAATATGATAACCTTCGGCAACTACTTCAAAGATACACAGGATGTAACCATTACTGCAGAAGATGAAGGAAGCGGTGTAAACACCATCAGCTATTATGTAGCAAATGATGCCATGTCAGAAGAAGATGTAAGAAATCTGGACGCTAGTAAGTGGACAGAAGGAACTACTTTCTCTGTATCACCGGATAACGTATCCACAAGCGTAATCTATGCAAAACTGACCGACAATGCAGGAAATGTAAGATTCATTTCTTCTGACGGTCTGGTATTCGACGGAGATGCTCCGACGATCGTCGGAATTGAAAACGGAAAAGAATACTGCAAAGAGGCAAGCTTTGATGTAGGGGATAACAACTTAGCTGCAGTTTACATTGACGGTGAAAAGGCAGTTGGCGAGAACGACCATTACACCATTGCCGGAGATGACGAGGAGCATATCATCAAGGTAACCGACAAGGCAGGAAACGAAACAGAGTACACAATTACCGTATATGCAGATCATCTCTATGATGATGATAACTGGACACAGGTAGGAGAGCCGAAAACCGATGAGGACGGAAAAACCTACGTCACAGAGCAGAATACTTGTGAGCACTGCGGAAAGGTTATAAGCAGAACCAGACTCCAGCAGAACGACAAGGAATTCGACGATATCACAGAGGAAGAAACTTCTTATGGCACTACGGTGAAAGTGGAACGTGAGACCGAGGGAATCAATAACCCTGTAATCGGTGGCCTCAGCACAGATTCTACAAAGAATCTTCTGACAGAGGATGACAAGCAGGTAGGCGTTACACTTACTCTGAAAGTAAAGACAGTTGAAAAAACTGAGATTTCAGACGATGCTGTAAATGCAATGGCAGATGTGGCAGCAAAGACAGAGGACGAAAAGAGTGAGCTGAAAGAGGGAATGTATCTCAACCTGTCCATGTACAAGCAGGTAACCGGCCAGAATGAAGAGAAGGTTGAAAATGCAACAACCTCTTCTCCGGTAACCGTTCGTTTTGATCTTCCGGAGAATCTTAAGGCAGCAACAGCAAGCGCAAGAAATTACTATGTAATCCAGAACTTTAACGGTGAAACCAAAGTTTTAGAGGCAGAGTGCGACGGAACCACCATCAGCTTCCAGACAAGCGAATGCGGAGATGTTTCCATCTGGTATACAGAAGAGGACGTAGATGCTACTGTTACCGAAAACAACGTAACCTACAACGGACAGGATCAGGAACTGGTAACTGTAACTACTGCAGCCGGTGATGAAGGAAAAGTAAAGGTTCAGTTCTCTACAGATGGCGGAACAACCTGGACAGACAATGTTCCAACCGGAAAGAATGCCGGTGACTACACATTCCAGTACAAAGTAGTTGGCACAGATCCGGCTTATGTACCGGTAGATTCAGAAGTGCATGAAATGACTGTAAAAGTTCAGCAAAAGATGGTTTATGCGGAAGTGGAAGCTGCAGACAAGCAGTGGGACGGAACCACAAATGCAACCATTAGCAAAGAAGCGGTTTCGGCACAATACATTGCAGCTGGAGACACCATTGAAATCACAGGTATCACAGGTCAGTTTAGAGATTCTGAGGTTGGCGATGGAAAACCAGTAGATTTAGATAGCACAAATATGAAAGTCACTGGAAACGGAAGTGAAAACTACTATGTTATAGCTCCGTTAAAGACAAGTGCAAGTATCGACAAGGCAGACAGACTGTCACCATCTGAGGATGGACATACAGTAGGCACAGAGGCTGAGACCGTCGATGGCAAAAACGACGGTAAGCTGACCAACGTAACAGACGAGATGGAATACCGCCCGGTAGGAAGTGATGAGTGGATCCCGATCACAGGAGATACGGTTGAAAATCTGCCGGATGGCGACTACGAGGTTCGTTACAAAGAGAACGAGCATTACAATGCATCCAAGCCGGATACCGTTACCGTGAACCAGGGAAGAAAACTGACAATCACCGTAACTCCGGATCCATCCAGCCAGGTTGGATACAGCTTCACAGTAGATAAAAATACAGCTTCCTACAATGAAGATCTGACAGGTATCTACAAGCTGAACGAAGGATATTCTGAGCTCGAGAATTTTGCAGTTATCTTGAATGGCGAAACATTAGACTTCAATGAAGTATTTGAGCTTCAGGAGGACGGAAGCTATGTTCTGAAGAAGAATGTGCTGGAGGATCAGGATTATGTGATCCAGGGTATCGATGACATTACTGCACCGACCGGAAGCATCACCATTGAAGACAACAGCTGGACTGAATTCCTGAACAACATTACCTTTGGTCTTTTCTTCAACGAAACCAAGGATGTAACCATTGCTGCAGAAGATAAAGGAAGCGGCGTAGACACCATCAGCTACTATGTATCCGACAAAGAGCTGACAGAGGAAGAAGTAGGAAATCTGGACGCAGACGAGTGGACCGTAGGAGATACCCTTTCTGTATCACCGGAATTTAAGGGCGTGATCTATGCAAAACTGACCGACAAGAGAGGAAATACAAGCTACATTTCTTCCAATGGCCTGGTATTTGACGCAACAGCTCCAAGCATCATTGGAATCGAAGACGGAAAAGAGTACTGCAGACAGGCAAGCTTTGATGCAAAAGATGACAACATCGATGCAGTTTATATTGACGGCGAAGATGTAACCAGCGAGGACGGACATTACATCATTGCCGGAGATGACAAGACTCATACCATCAAGGTAGTTGATCAGGCAGGAAATGCAACAGAATATACCATCAGCGTATTTGCAGATCACCTCTTTGAGGAGGAAAACTGGACACAGATAGGTGAGCCGGTAGAGGAAGATGGAAAAACCTATATCACAGAGCAGAATGCATGTGCTCATTGTGGAAAAACAATTGAGCGCAAGAGAGTACTTGTAGCAGAGTTTGATGATGTATACACTGAGACAAATGCGGACGGCGGAGTGCTTAACACCATGTGGAAGACAGATGGTCTGGACAATGGTGTAGTTGGTGGCTTAGATACCGATTCTATCCGTGACCTTCTGAGCGACAATGATGAAGAGAATCTGAAGAATGCAGGAATTGTTTCCCTGAATCTCTACATTACAAAGAAGGATGAAGCAGAAATCGCTGCTGATACCGTTTCCGCTATGGAAACTGTAGCTGCTTCTGTTGAGGATCCGAAGAGCGAGCTCAACAAGGGCATCTATGTAAATATGACCATGGAGAAGCAGACCTATACCAAGGAAAGCGGAACCGTAACAGAAACTCTTGAAAATGCAACAACTTCTACTCCGGTTACTGTTCGTTTTGACCTTCCGGAAGAGCTTCAGGCTGCAGAAGGTGTAAGAAATTACTATGTAATCCAGACCTTTAACGGAGAGACAAGCGTAATTGAGGCACAGTGCGACGGAACTACCATCAGCTTCCAGACAGACAAGTGCGCAGATTACTCCATCTGGTATACAGAGGAGAAGGTAGACGCTACAGTTGATGCAAACGATGTAACCTACAATGGCCAGGAGCAGGAACTGGTAACAGCAACACCTGCAGAAGGCGATGAAGGCAAGGTTTACGTTGAATACTCTACAGACGGCGGAGAAACCTGGACAACAGATGTTCCGACCGGAAAGAACGCAGGTCTTTATACAGTTAAGTACAGAGTAAAGGGTGAGAGCCCAGAGTATGTACCGGTAGATCCTTCTGAGAAGGAAGTAAAGGTATACATCGCTCCAAAGACAGTAGATGTTAACGTAACAGTTGCAGACAAGGCATGGGATGGAACAACAGATGCCGACATTACCGAGATCACAGTTCCGGCAGACCAGATCGAAGAGGGCGACAGCATCAATATCAGCGGAGTAAAAGCAAGCTTCGAGGATTCTGAGGTTGGAGAAGATAAGGTTGTAAATCTGGACTATACCGACATGAACTACGATGGAATCGGATCCTCCAACTATGAGTTGAATGTACAGCCAATCACCTATGCAGATATCGTAAAAGCAGAAATGCCTTCACCTGCAGAAAATGATCATGCAGTAACAACTGAGGATGAGACCATCGACAAGAAGAACGACGGTAAGCTTACCAATGTAACAGACGAGATGGAATACCGTCCGGTTGGATCCGACGAATGGATCTCTATCGACGCAGACACCGTTGAAAATCTTGAGCCGGGTGACTACGAGGTTCGCTACAAAGAGAACGAGCACTACAATGCATCTGAGGCAGATGTAGTTACCGTTAATCCGGGAAGAATGCTGCAGATCACTGTAACACCGGAAAGCGAAGACCAGGTAGGATACAGCTTTACAGTAGATAAGAACGAAGTATCTTACGAGGGCGAGCTGAATGTAACCTACAAGCTTAATGAAGGATATTCACAGACTGATGAATTTGCAATTACCCTGAACGGAGTTCCGCTTGACTTCGACAGCGTATTTACAAAGCAGGAGGACGGAAGCTATACTCTGAACTTTGCAGTAACAGAGGATGAAGACTTCGTCATCACAGGTATTGCAGACATCACAGCACCTACCGGAAGTGCTTCCATTGGTGACAAGAAGTGGACAGAGTACAAAGAGAATGTAAGCTATGATACAGTTTACAACAACGAGTCCCAGACAATCACCTTTACCGCAGAGGACAAAGGAAGCGGCGTAGATACCATCAGCTATTACGTATCCAATAAGGCACTTACCTTAGACGAGCTGAAGGCACTTGCAGACAGCGACTGGACAGTAGGCAACAGCGTAACACTTGATCCAGGCTTCAAGGGTGTGGTTTATGCAAAACTCACCGACAAGGCTGGAAATGTAAGCTACATTTCTACCGACGGCATTGAGATCAAGAAGGCTGCAGCAGCAAACAACAACAGTCAGAACATTTCCTCCACAAATACCGGAGATACACAGAATCCGGCATTCTGGGGAACACTGACAGGTCTGTCCGCAGCACTTGTAGCAGCAATCGCATTCCTGCTCAAGAAGCTCAGAGGCGACAAGTAATTTAATTCAGATTAAAAAATCATAAAAAGAAAGTCGGTACGCTCGAAAAAGTGTACCGGCTTTCTTTTTGTATACCAAAGTATGCAAGGAAAGCTGCCGGTGGCAGGTTTTCTGCACAATCGAATTTCGTTATGAATAACGCACAAAAAATACGATTTTAAAATAGAATGCATCGTGAAAAACGAATAAAAAGATTGACGGATATGAGTCAGCCTGTTAGGATTTTAACAGAGAGAAAAGAGGGCGGGTAACATGAAAGACTATAAAGTAATTGAAGTAAAGCGCAGCATTTTTGAGGACAATGACAAAGATGCCCAAAAGCTGAGAGCGGAGCTGAAGGAACAGGGGACCTTTTTGCTGAATCTGATGTCCTCTCCCGGAGCCGGAAAGACAACAACCCTGAAGCGTACCATCAAAATGCTGAAGGACGAAATGAAGATCGGAATCATGGAAGCAGATATTGATTCTGAGGTGGATGCCAAAGCAATTTCCCAGGTGGGAGCCCCGGTAATCCAGATCCATACCGGAGGCATGTGCCACCTGGATGCAGACATGACAAGACAGGGAGTAAGGGAATTCGGAAGATCTGATCTTGATCTTCTGGTTCTGGAAAATGTAGGAAATCTGGTTTGTCCGGCAGAATTTGACACCGGAAGTACGAAAAATGCCATGATTCTGTCCGTTCCGGAGGGCGACGACAAGCCCCTGAAGTACCCACTTATGTTTTCTATATGCGATGTGGTATTGATCAATAAGTGCGACACTTTAAGCGTGTTTGACGACTTTTCCACAGAAGCAGTAGAAGAGAGAATCAAGAAGCTGAATCCGAAGGCAGAGGTAATCTTTCTTTCTGCAAAGACAGGAGAGGGCTTTGAGGAATGGATCAACTGGATCCGCCAGGAAATCGCAGCTTATAAATAAAAAGAGTAGATGAGAGAGGAAAATTTATGTCAGATCCACTTGGAAATTATGTGCCGGATACCGTAAAAAACAATGAGCCCATGCGAGAGCCCATTGCAAAGCTGGGCAAGCTTATTACAGACAGAGCGGAAGTAATGCTGGGCAAGGAAAAGATCACAAAGGAATCTCCGGAATACTGGGGCCTTGCAAATATCTGCACGGATGAGCAGGCAGAGATTGCTTTAAAGATGGGAAAGCGTAAGCCAAAGACCTTTGCCCAGATCAAAAAGGCCACCGGCATCAAGGACGATGCATATCTTCAAAAACAGCTGGATGAAATGGCTTGGAACGGCCTCATTGAATACAACTGGGAAAATCCACAGCATGAAAAGCAATATGTACTGCCCATGTATGTACCGGGAAGTGCGGAGTTTACCAACATGAACAAAGAGGTACTGGATGCCCATCCGGAGCTTGGACGCTTCTTTGAACGCATGAGCCGTCTGCCGCTGGAGAAGATCACACCCATGGTGCCCCTTGGCGGCGCCGGCATCGGCATGCACGTCATCCCGGTAGAGAAGGCCATCGAAATGGAAAATAAATCCGTTTCCGTGGAGCACATTTCCCACTGGCTGGACAAATACGAAGGCAAATATGCGGCAAGTCCCTGCTCCTGCAGACGTTCCCGTACCACCTACGATGAAGGCTGTGCAGACGATCCGGAGGGCTGGTGCATTGCTGTGGGAGACATGGCGGACTACTGTGTGGAGACCGGCAAGGGAGGCCGCTATATCAGCAAGGAAGAAGTGCTGGAGATTCTCAAAAAAGCAGAAGACAACGGCTTTGTGCATCAGATCACAAATATCGACGGAGAGGACAAGATCTTTGCAATCTGCAACTGCAATGTAAATGTCTGCTATGCTCTTCGTACCTCTCAGCTTTTCAACACGCCCAATATGTCAAGGTCGGCCTATGTGGCCCATGTGGAAAAGGAAAAATGCGTTGCCTGCGGCAGGTGCGTGGAGTTTTGTCCGGCAGGAGCAGTAAGCCTTGGACAAAAGCTCTGCAAAAAGGATGGCAGCCAGGTTCAGTATCCCAAGATGCCGCTGCCATCAGAGAAAAAATGGGGACCTGAGATGTGGACGGAAAATTACAGGGATGTAAACCGCATCAATACCCATGAAAGCGGAACAGCACCCTGTAAAACAGCCTGTCCTGCCCATATTGCAGTTCAGGGCTATCTGAAGATGGCAGCACAGGGACGATACAGAGAGGCTTTAGAGCTGATCAAGAAGAACAATCCGCTTCCTGCAGTCTGCGGACATATCTGCAACAGAAGATGCGAGGAAGCCTGCACCAGAGGAACCATCGACGAAGCGGTAGCCATCGATGAGGTAAAGAAGTTTATCGCCATGCAGGAGCTGAAGGCTGAGAACCGCTTTATTCCAAAGAAGGTCATCCCTTCTCTTGACGACAATTTCTTTGCAGACCAGAAAATCGCTGTCATCGGAGGCGGACCGGCCGGAATTTCCTGTGCCTTTTACCTGGCAGAAAAGGGATACCGTCCCACCATCTTTGAGAAAAATAAAAAGCTTGGCGGTATGCTTCGCTATGGAATTCCTTCTTTTGTATTGGAAAAGGATGTACTGGCGGCAGAAATTGACATCTTAAAGGAGATGGGAGTGAAGTTTCAGACAGGAGTTGAAGTCGGAAAAGACATTTCCATCAAGGAACTCAGAGCGCAGGGCTACAAGGCATTTTACCTTGGAATCGGCTGTCAGGCAGGCAGAAAGCCTGGCGTCCCCGGAGAAGATGCCAAGGGCGTAATGACGGCTGTGGATTTCCTGCATAAGGTAAGCGAGGATGAAAGCAGCAGAATGAATGGTGATACCGTAGTCATCGGAGGCGGAAATGTTGCCATAGACGCTTCCAGATCTGCTGTCCGCTGTGGAAGTGGTCACATTTATCAGGTATCCCTTGAAACAAGAGACATTATGCCGGCAGCTCCTGAGGAGATCGAGCTTGCCGAATCCGAAGGCATCGAATTTTACGGAGGCTGGGGACCAAAAGAAATCATTGTAGAAAACGGGGCGGTAAGTGCAATCCTTCTGAAAAAATGTACATCCGTAAAGGACGCAGACGGAAGATTTAACCCTCAATACGATGAAAACGAAACCAAGCTGATTTCCTGCAGCAATGTCATTCTTTCTGTCGGACAGGGCATCGACTGGGGCGGTCTCTTAGAGGGAGAAGACATTGAAATGTGGCATGGAAATTACCCTGTGGCAGACAAGGTGACTTATCAGACGAGAGTAAAGGATATCTTTGTCGGAGGAGATGTCTATACCGGACCGAAATTTGCTATTGATGCCATAGCGGCAGGCAAGCAGGCGGCCATCTCCATTCACCGTTTTGTTCAGCCGGGCTGTACTCTTACGATTGGAAGAGATCCGGCTTACTACAAGGAGCTGGACAAGGGAGACATCCTCATAAGCGACTACGATCATACCGGAAGGCAGAATCCGGGAAGAAATGAAGCAATCGATACAAAGTCCTTCCGAGACGGCAAGCTTTGTTTTACCCAGGAGCAGGTGAAAGCAGAGACCGCAAGGTGTCTTGGCTGCGGAGCCAGCATAGTGGATGAAAATCAGTGTATCGGCTGCGGTATCTGTACCACAAAGTGCGAATTTGATGCCATTCATCTGGAAAGAGATCTGCCTAAGGCAAGTACCATGCGGACCAGTGAACAGAAGCTTCGCTACATTTTGCCAAATGGAATCAAACAGGCCATCAAGATCAAATTTACACGTAAAAAATAAATTTATATACAGGTAAGGAAGAGCTGTCGTGGTACTTTATTGCGGCAGCTCTTATACTGAAAAAATAGAGGTTGCTATGCATGAATTAGGAGTGGTATTTCAGATTATTAAGATGGTAGAGGAGGTATGCAGGGAAAATGACCTGACAGAGGTTTCATCCGTAACCTTAGAGCTGGGGGAGGTTTCCACAGTCATAGAGGACTATCTGCAGGATGTATGGAAATGGGCGGTTTTGAAAAGATCGGAACATATGAAAGAGGCAAAGCTCTATGTGCAGACCATACCGGCCATTACTTACTGTCAGGATTGTCAAAAGCAATATGCTACAAAAAAATACGGCAAGATCTGCCCAGTCTGTCAAAGTGAAAGAACCTATCTTTTACAGGGAAATGAGTTTAATATAAAAGAGATAGAAGCCTGCTGAGCAGGAAAAGAGAAAAGGAGAAGTTCAGATGACAGCAGCAATGCTTACAGATCTTTTAAAAAGCCTGGGGCTTTTAGGAGCATTTTTATTGATCGGGGTAGCACTTCGTGCATGGATCAGACCCCTGCAAAAGACCTTTATACCAGCCTCAGTCATTGGAGGAGGTCTGCTTTTGCTTTTGGGACCACAGGTGTTAAATCTGCTTCCGGTCCCATCGGAGTGGTACAGCTATTATTCTCTTCTTCCCGGAGTGCTGATCGTGCCAGTGGTAATTGCAACACCCCTGGGCCTTCATTACCGGAAAAGTGACGGGAACAACAACCGGGAGATCTTTAAGAATGTAATTCCCCTGGCAGCCATCGGGGTTGCGGTGGCTCTCCTCCAATTTGCGGTAGGATATGGAACCCATGCTGCATTTTCAGGCAGTTATGAGCTTTACGATGTATTCGGGCTGGAGCTTGGAATCGGTTTTGTAGGCGGTCACGGAACCGCCGGTGTTTTAGGAAATATGCTTTCGGAATTAAACCTGCCCTACTGGGAAAGCAGCCAGGGTGTGGCTATTACAACAGCTACCTTTGGTCTGGTGGGCGGAATCCTTATCGGGATCATATTGATTAACTGGGCGGCACGGCACAGGGAAACTGCCCTTTTAACGAAGCCGGCAGACATTCCAAGGGCGATGCAGGTTGGCTTTGAAAGAGATGCTGCAAAGCAGGAAAGCAGCGGCCGGGAAACAACCCTGTCTACTTCCATTGATGTAATCGGCTTTCATGCAGCCCTGATCTTTGCAGGCTGCGGAGCCGCATATTTGCTTTTAAAGCTGGTAAAGACACTTCAAATACCGATTCTGTCGGATATATCCGTTTGGGCCTACGGCCTGATCCTTATGTTCTTTATCTGGGATATTATTTGTAGATGCAAGCTGGATTACTTGGTGGATGCAAAGGTAAAGGGGCATATCACAGGCTCTTTTACGGAGTTTGCCGTAATCGGGGCAGTAGCCAGCCTTCCAGTGCAGGCAGTAGGAAGCTATCTGGTGCCGATTCTTGTTATGGTTGCAATTGGGTTTGTGGTGACGACACTTGTGCTCTTCTTTTTATGCAAAAAGCTTTTAAGGGGATATTGGTTTGAACAGATGATTGGTACTCTGGGCATGAGCACAGGAGTCTTTATTACAGGAGTTTTATTGCTTCGTATCTGTGATCCGAATCTGGAAACTCCGGCGCTGGCAAGCTATTCCCTGTCTTATTCCATAAACAGTGTGGTCTACTTTGCCATGCTGAATATGTTCATCATGCTTCCAATGAGCATCGGAGCAGGTATGACAGCAGTCACGGCATTGGGCATGGCCTTGATCTGCGTTGCAATTGCGGTGATTGCAAGCAGGCTGGCTTTTCGAAAGAGCAAGTTATAAAAATTTAAATCATAGAAGGGAAAAGAAAATGGATACATTCAGCAAAGCATTATTACAGGATCCAAGAGAGATCATCATTGTACCGGAAATATACAAATTTCAGAATTTTAAGCAGATGGCGGAAAAATTCGAACTAAATGACCGGGATCTGGTATTTACAAATGAATACTGCTATAAGCCCTACATGAAGGAGCTTGGTTTGAAATGCAGCTTCATTTTCCGGGAAAGCTTTGGAAAGGGAGAACCTTCGGAGCAGATGATCGAGGATATGTTCCGCATCATTCCCTACGATTCCTATGATCGTGTCATTGCAGTAGGAGGCGGGGCAATTTTGGATCTGGCCAAGCTTCTTGGCTGTAAAAGACCAAAGTCTGTGCATGAGCTTTACTTTAAACGGGAACCTGTCCTGCACGAAAAGGAGGTCATCGCCATTCCTACAACCTGCGGAACCGGCTCAGAGGTGACCAATATTTCCGTTGCTATTGTAAAGGATGAAAAGGATGGCATTCTTACCGGAAGAGAAACAAAGCTGGGACTTGTTTCAGATGACATGATTCCAAATAAGGTCTGCCTGATTCCGGAGCTTTTAAAAACACTTCCATATAAGGCTTTTGCAAGCTCTGCCATTGATGCCCTGATCCACGCCGTGGAATCTTTTTTGAGTCCGGGACGCAAGACCATGACTTCGGAAATGTATTCGGTAAAGGCTATGGAGGTGATTCTGGAGGGATTCAGACGGATTGGAGAGCAGGGACCGGATGCAAGATTTGACTATCTGGATGAGTTTGTTACGGCCTCTATGTTTGCAGGAATCGCATTTTTAAAAGCAGGCTGCGGAACGGTGCATGCCATGTCCTTCCCCCTTGGTGGAAGCTATCATGTGCCCCATGGAGAATCCAATTATGCCTTGTTCGGGAAAATCCTTGAAATTTATGATGAGAAAAATCCAAACGGAGAAATCCTGAAATTAAAGGAAAAGGTAGCAGACATTACAGGCTGCGAGGTCAGCCAGGCAATTTCCTGCTTGAATCAACTTCTGGAAAAAGTGCTTCCATTGAAGCCGCTTCATGAATATGGCTTTCAGGAGAAGGATATTGTGGAATTTGCTGCATCGGTAGAGGAAAATCAGCAGAGATTGATCACAAATTCCTATGTACAGCCCTGGACGCAGGAGCTTAGCCGCAGAGTTTATAGTGAATGTTTTTAAAATTTGAAATCATAGAGCTTCTTGCTTTATGCATTTCAATGAATACCATTCCAAAGTGTTCATCATTATGCATTTCATGCGGCAGCCATTTCACCTTTTCTTCACAGAAGCGTCACTTGAAACCACTAAAAAAGGTGCTATAATGAGTGGGTTATAAAAAAAGAAGGAAGAAAGGGAAAATGAAAGCAATTGAAACTTTGAATTTTTTGGTAATGGCAGTATTCAGCATACTCTACTTTTACCAACTGGCTTACGTTGTAATACGCATCTTAGGAAAAAGAAAAATTTTAAAGAGCAAAAAGCTTAATCGCTTCGCAGTAATTATATCTGCGAGAAATGAGGAAGTTGTGATCGGCGGAATATTAAAAAGCATAGCAGATCAAAACTATCCTTCTGAATTAGTAGATGTGTATGTAGTAGCAGACAATTGCACCGACAACACAGCACAGGTAGCACGCAGACAGGGAGCAATCGTATATGAACGCTTTGACCAGATCAAGGTGGGCAAGGGCTATGCGCTGAACTATCTTTTCGAGAAGATAGACGAAAAGCTGGGCCTGGAGTATTACGATGGCTACATGGTATTCGATGCGGACAACATTTTAGATGAAGATTACATCCGCGAAATGAACAATGTATTCGACAATGGATACGAAATTGTAACCAGCTACAGAGATTCCAAAAACTACGGATCAAACTGGATATCAGCCGGATATGGGCTTTGGTTTATGAGAGAGTCAAAATATCTGAACGGAGCAAGAATGCAATGCGGAACAAGCTGCGCAATATCCGGAACAGGATTTTTGGTCTCCAGTAAGGTGATTCGGGAAAATAATGGCTGGAAACATCACCTCTTAACGGAGGATATAGAGTTTTCAACAGACAGCATTATCCAGGGCCGCGTGATTGGCTTCAGTGAGAATGCTGTTTTGTACGATGAACAGCCGGTTCAGTTTAAGGCATCCTGGAATCAGCGCCTTCGCTGGACAAAAGGCTTTTATCAGGTGATTTACAATTATGGCGGCAGACTGCTTCGTGGAATGCTTCCCGGAAGGAATAAAGAAAAAACAGGAAAGCAGACCAATGGACGTTATCATTTCCAGTGCTATGACATGATGATGACGCTTCTGCCATCCACACTGGTGACAATCCTGACCCTGTTGATAAATGGAGCTGTCTGGATCGTAGGAATGATGAAGGGAAATACTCTGTTGGTTGAGTCCTCATTAGAATCAGTGGGCGGGTGCTTCCTTGGAATCTATATGTCACTGTTCTTCTTTGGATTGATCACCACCATTACCGAGTGGAAACGGATTCATTGCAGACCGATCAAGAAGATCGCTTATCTGTTTACCTTCCCGGTATTTATTTTGACCTATATTCCGATTTCTATTGCTGCACTCTTTAAGAGAGTCACCTGGGTGCCGATCCCTCACACAGTCGTTAAGGATCTGCAGTCCATCAGAGGATAAAAAGAAAAGTTAAGTTAAAAATAAGGAGCTGAAGCACTTTGCAGTGCGGCAGCTCCTTAAAATTTGTAGTTAATAAATTAATGCTCTTTTTTTCTCCGGAAAATACTGCGGAAGATCAGTCTTACAAAAGGTCCGCAGTAGAACATCTGGTAAAGAAGAGCCATGGGAAAATTCATTGCCCAGGTCTGGATCCAGCCGCCGAAGGTGTGGGTATCATTAAAAAGAATCGTTGCAAACAGGCTCATAATGGGGCACATGATGCAGCAGATGCAAATCGAAATAGCATAAGTAATGAATTGGGGACGGTCGGTAGGCTTCATAACGGTAAAGGCCAGCTTTCCGGCAATCTTACCCACAACGAAGAATTCCAGAACGAAGGCAATGGGAACCATGATGGGCATTTCATGAAGTGCCAGCAAAAAGGTCTGGCCGCTGACACCTCCAGTATGCAGGGCTACATTGTAAACAATCATGCCATAGACCATGATCGTTGCCATAATGGCAGTAAAAATAACATCTTCAAACTTATTTTTGGGCATAAAAAATCCTCCTTTTGATAACGGTGTATCCCTCAAAAAAATTGAGAACACACGACACAATAAATGTAGTTATGTGTTGTTCGTTATCATCCGGGAGGATGTGCGTTTCCAATAAAAGACCATACACGGATAGGATAACACAAGAACTAAAACAAAGTAAAGAGGAAAAAGAAAAATTGCTTGAAATGTCTAAAAGAAAAGATTTTAAAATTTGACATAAAAAAAGAGACAGCGTATAGTGGGCGGTAATAAATCTGCTTACGAGGGAGGACAGAAATGAAAACAAAAAAATTATGCCAGGCAGCGGTTATGACGGCCTTTGTATTTGTGGTTACCCGCTTTATACAGATCCCCATACCCCTTGGATATTTTAATGTAGGAAATACAGTGATCATCATCGGATGTATGCTGATGGAAAGTCCCTACGGAATTTTGTTCGGAAGCCTTGGATCGGCACTGGCGGATCTGACATCCTATCCGGCATATACAATTCCAACCCTGATCATAAAGGCACTTATGCCGCTTGTTTTTTATGTAATCATGGGAAAGGGAAAAAAGACAGATCTGAAAATGGCTCTGGCTGCTGCAATCGCAACCCTGATCCCCTTGGCAGGATATACCCTTACAGGCGGAATTCTTTATGGAAATCTTTACAGCGGACTTGCCCAGCTGCCGGGACTGCTCTTAGAGTATGGGGCAAATCTTGTCCTGATCATTTTAGGTGGAAAGGCATTTAAGGGATTTTCCGGGAAGTTGTGAGGAAACGAAAAGCAGGAAGCGGGAAAGTGTAAACGTTTTTCCCAAAATCTAGTGAAGAAAGATTTGACAAAAATTTAGGATAACAGTAAACTAAAGCAGGAAGAAAAGAGAAATCGTTGATGAGGACAGTAGCATTTCGGAAGCTGCAGAGAGAAGCCGGTAGCTGCAAGGCTTTGCGGAAGAAAGAGTGAACACCACCTCGGAGAGATCCTTAATCGGATACGCTGATCCCGTTACGATCAAAAAAGAGAGGCTGTTGAAAAACAGCAAGTTGGGTGGAACCGCGAGCAATCGTCCCAATTCGCCATAGGCGGATTGGGATTTTTTACGCGAATGCCGCGATAACTTGCGAAACTCGCAAAGCGTGTTTCGCATAGTTTTGTAGAAAAGGAGAAAAAAGATGGAATTAACAGAGTACCTTGGATTGTATAGACATTCATTGGCACACATTCTGGCAAAAGCTGTAATCGAAATTTACGGAAAAGATGTACAGTATGCAATCGGACCGCAGATTGATGACGGCGCTTACTATGATTTTGTGCTTCCGGAAGGAAAAAATATTTCCGAAGCAGATTTCAAAAAAATCGAAGACAAGATGCGCGAGATCATCAAGAGAAAAGAAGACTGGACCAGAAAGGTTGTTTCAAAGGCTGAGGCAATGGAAATCTTTCAGGATCAGAAATTCAAAATGGAACTGATCCGTGATCTTCCGGAGGATGAGGAGATTACCATTTACTATACCGGAGAGGATTATGTAGACCTTTGCCGCGGACCTCATGTAGAAAACTCCAGAGAGCTGATGAATGCAGCTTATAAGATCCATGCCTGCTCTATGGCATACTGGAGAGGCAATGAAAAAAGAGATCATCTTCAGAGAGTATACTTCTATGCCTTCCCAAATAAGGATGAGCTGAAAAACCATATTAAGCTGATCGAGGAGGCAAAGGAAAGAGATCACAAGAAGCTGGGAGCACAGCAGGAGCTCTTTATGTTTAATGAAACTGCACCGGGAATGCCTTACTGGCTGCCTCGTGGCTGGCAGATGTATCAGGAGCTGATGAAATATTCCCGTGAAATTCAGAAAAAGCACGGCTATCAGGAAATTTCCGCTCCGCTCATCAACAACAAAAAGCTCTGGCTGATCAGTGGACACTGGGCTCATTATCTGAACAATATGTTCATTGTTCCGGGAATTGCAGGTCATGTAAAAGCAGATACTTATATTTCCGGTGTAATTGATAATCCATCTGATACCGATGCAGAGGGAAAGAGCGTAAATCTGGAAAAGGGTACCGTTGTTTACAATCGTGAAAACATCGATACAATGGCTGCAAAGCCAATGAACTGCCCGAATGCAATGATGGCCTACAAGCGAAAAATGCATTCCTACAAGGAACTGCCGATCCGTTACAGTGAGTATGATGTACTTCATAGAAAAGAAAAATCCGGTCAGATGAACGGACTTTTCCGTGTTCAGGAATTCCGTCAGGATGATGATCATACTTTTGTAATGGAATCCCAGATCAAAGAGGAAATTTCAGATATTATTTCCATTGCAGATGAAATTTACAGCACCTTTGGTGTAACCTATCGTGCAGAGCTGTCTACAAGACCGGACGATTTCATGGGTGACATTGAAGTATGGGATCGTGCCGAGGCTGGATTGAAGGAAATTCTGGACGAGAAATACGGGGAAGGCGGATACGAGATCAATGAAGGAGACGGTGCATTCTACGGACCGAAGATCGACCTTCAGATCAAGGATGCGTTGGGACGTGAATGGCAGTGCGGTACCGTACAGCTTGACTTCCAGCTGCCACATAACTTCGGTTTGAAATATACAACAGCAGAGGGAACAGAGGCAATGCCGGTTGTTATCCATCGTGCAATCTATGGTTCCCTAGAGCGCTTTATCGGAATTATTACCGAAAACTTTAAGGGAAGCTTCCCCTTCTGGCTTAGCCCATTCCAGGTTGCAATCGTTCCGATTCGTGAAGAGCACAATGAATATGCAAAGAAGGTAGAGGAGGCTCTCCTTGAGATCGGTGTTCGTGTAGAAGCTGACTATGCAGACAAAAATATGCGTACAAAGATCAAGGAGTTTAAAACTTACAAAGATCCTTATATTCTGGTTCTGGGAGACAATGAGGCTGCAAACAATACGGTATCCTTAAATATCCGCGGATCCAACAAGCAGGTACAGGGTCTTGCCTTAGATGATTTCCTTGCTATGTGCAAAAAGATGAACAAGGAACACAGCTTAGAGCTACTTTCTTCCTTAGAATAAAAAGAAAACGTGAGAGCTGCAAAAGAGGATTTCCTCTTTTGTGGCTTTTTTTTGTACTTAAACAGAATGAAAATGAAATTCAATTTCATTTTCTATTGACTTTCCGAAAAAGTGTGATATTCTGTATAGGCAAGCGTGAAAATGAAATTCATTTTCAAATTCTGAAAGTATTAAAAGAGGCGTAAGTGAATACAAGAGGGAAATATAAATCAAAACATTACGAAGAATTATTGGAATATTTAAAGAAAATACCGGGAAAGCATTTCACGGTAAATGAGCTTTACCGAGAGATGGCAGAAAACGGCTCTCAAATTGGAAGCACAACCATCTATCGTCAGCTGAACCGCATGGTGGAAGAAGGACTGGTGAGCAAATACACCATCGAACCAAATGCACCCTCCTGTTACGAATATGTAGAGGTCAGCATGCCTATGGAGCGAAGCAGCTGCTATCATTGCAAGTGTGAAGTGTGCGGACGGCTGATCCACTTGCATTGCGGGGAAATGGAAGGTCTGGGAGAGCATCTTTTAAAGGAACACAGCTTTCAGATCAACCCCATGAGGACTGTATTTTACGGAGTCTGTCAGGAGTGTCTTTTGAAGGGCAAGCCGGTGAAGATTATTTACTAAGAGGAAAGTAAGATGGAATTGTTTATTACATTTTTGGCAGGAATTTCAGTTTTGCTGGGGGCGCTTTTTGTGAAGCTGACCAGCAATAAAGAACAGATTGAACATGTGAGTATGGCAATGGCTCTGGCCGCCCTGCTGGCACTTCTGATTTTTGATCTCTTTCCGGAGGTTATGGAATCAGCGGAAAAGGAAGGCTGGCTTTTTTGCCTGATCATGCTGGCAATCGGATTTGTGGGACTTGTGGTACTGGATCACTTTGTACCGGAGCATGAAGACAATGAAAGCAATCACGATACGGGAAATGCAGTACATATCGGCCTGATCTCTGCCATGGCACTGATCGTACACAATATTGTAGAGGGAATGAGTGTCTACAGTATGATGTATTCAGATTTTAACTATGGGGTGATCTTTGCAGTGGGAATCGCCCTTCACAACATCCCTATGGGAATGATGATCTATTCGACAATGCTTATGCAGAGCAAAAGAGAAAAAATGATCGTCTTTGGAGCGGTTACAATTTCGACTTTCATAGGCGGAGTATTGATGCAGATTCTCAGCGGACATTTTTCCGAAACTGTCAGCATGGGACTGGTTGCGGTAGCAAGCGGTATGATCCTTTACATTGTATTTATGGAGCTGTTTCCACATGTACTTCGGACAAAAGGATGGAAGCTGAATCTGCTGGGAGCTGCAATGGGCTTTGCACTGGTTTTTGCGGCCTCCTGTATCGGAGGATGAAAAAAGTAGCTGGCATACGCTAGCTACTTTTTTTATACCAAAGTATGCAAGGAAAGCTGCCGGTGGCAGGTTTTCTGTATACGAGTTAAAAGCCGAGCTTGCTTGGATCATCCTCTTGGACAGGAGATTTTAGCCAGCTTTTCAATGATGTGATGAAGAGCAGATACAAGCTCTGTATCAGCAGCTTTATAAAACATTTCTTTTCCGCTTCGTTTGGAAACAATAAGTCCGGCAGATTTCAAAAGTCTCAGATGGTGAGAGACTGCTGGGCTGGACATATTTACAGCAGCAGCAATATTGATGACACATTCCTCGGTATGGCAAAGCAGCCAGAAAATACGAAGCCGGCTGGGATCGCCTAACTGCTTCATTGCTTCAGATACGGAAGCAATGGTATCGGCATTTGGGATGTGATTTACGATATCCGGGTCATCTCCATCGTGCTGATGGGGAAAAAGAGAATTTTCAGACATTTTTCACCTCGAATAAGTAGTAGCATTTGGGAATTATTATAAGGAAAAAAGGGAAAACATTCAAGATTAAACGAATTTTTAAAGATTGATTCGTGCTTGACAAAGAAAGAAGCAGAGTCTATTATAAAGAAAAACGATTAAACAAATGCTTAATAAATAAAGCGTTCGGGAAGGGAAAACAATGAAAAAAAGCTATAAGATTGAAGTAGATTGTGCAAACTGTGCAAATAAAATGGAAGTTGCAGCAAACAAGGTAGAGGGAGTAAAAGCTGCATCTGTAAACTTTATGACTTTAAAAATGAAAGTAGAATTTGAAGATGGAGCAGATGTGCAGAAGGTAATGGAAGAGGTTCGCAAGTCCTGCAAAAAAGTAGAGGATGACTGCGAGGTATATTTGTAATATCAGAGGATTGTCGCATTATGCATTTAGTGTGACAGCCTCTTTTTTTGAAGAACGATTAAACAAACAAGCATGTGTTTAAGAAAGGGAAACCATGAATAAGAAACAGAAAAAAAATCTGATCCGGATCATAATAGCGGCAGTTCTTCTACTGATTTTGAATCTGCTTGCATCAGATGGAATTTTGAGATTTATACTCTTTATGATTCCTTATCTGGTGGTAGGTTACGATATTCTGATCAAGGCCTTTAAGGGAATCAAAAATGGACATCCCTTTGATGAGGGATTTTTAATGGCTATTGCAACAGTTGGAGCACTTGCCCTGGCAGTTTACGAAAAGAGCGGGGATTACAATGAGGCGGTAGCGGTAATGCTCTTTTACCAGATAGGCGAATGGTTTCAAAGCTATGCAGTGGGAAAGAGCCGGAAAAATATTACAGAGCTGATGGATATCAGTCCGGACTATGCAAATGTGGAAGACGAAGATGGAACGTTGCAGCAGGTTGATCCGGATGAGGTAGAAATCGGAAGTCTGATTGTAGTAAAACCCGGAGAAAAAATTCCTTTGGATGGCATTGTAGAAGAGGGAAAAGCATCCTTAGATACCGCAGCCCTGACAGGAGAGTCAGTTCCAAGAGAGGTTCGTGAGGGAGATGCTGTCATCAGCGGATGCATCAACATGAGTGGATTGCTTCGGATACGAACAACAAAAGAATTTGAAGAGTCTACCGTTTCAAAAATTCTGGAATTGATCGAGGAAGCAAGCTCCAGAAAATCAAGATCAGAAAACTTTATTACAAAATTCTCCAGAATTTATACACCGGCAGTGGTCTTTTCTGCTCTGGCACTGGCTTTTTTACCTCCGTTGATCTGCATCCTAACAGGAAATGCAGCTCAGTGGGGAACCTGGATTTATAGGGCATTGACTTTTCTGGTTATCAGTTGTCCCTGTGCTTTGGTTATCAGCATACCACTGTCTTTCTTTGCAGGAATCGGTGCAGCAAGCAGACTTGGAATTTTAGTAAAAGGTTCCAATTATCTTGAAATCCTTTCTGAAACAAGGGTAGTTGTGTTTGATAAAACAGGCACCTTAACGAAGGGAAGCTTTGAAGTGACGGAAATCTGCCCGGAGAAAATGACAAAGGAAAAGCTTCTTAGCTTAGCAGCTCAGGCAGAGCGATACAGCAACCATCCGATTGCAGAATCTTTAAGAAAAGCTTATCAGGGAAAAGAAGATCCCGTTGATACGGCAGAGGAAATTCCAGGCCAGGGAATCGTGGCAGGCATAAAAGGAAAACAGGTCGCAGTGGGAAACAGAAAGTTGATGGAAAGCCTGGGAGTAGCTTACAGAGAATGCAGCCTTGCGGGAACGGTTCTTCATGTAGCTGCAGATGGGGAATATGCCGGCTACATTGTGATTTCAGATGCATTAAAGCCTCATAGTAAGCAAGCCATAAAGGAGCTTGGAAAATCCGGCATTCGAAAGACCGTAATGCTTACAGGAGACAGGAAGGAAGCGGCCGAAAAGGTGGCTGCAGAGCTTGGAATCCATCAGGTCTGCAGTGAGCTGCTGCCTCAGGACAAGGTGGTACAGCTGGAGAAGCTTTTGGCGGAAAAGAAAAGTGAAAAAGAGGTATTGGCCTTTGTAGGAGATGGAATCAATGACGCACCGGTACTTTCCAGGGCGGATATTGGCGTGGCAATGGGTGCAATGGGATCGGATGCGGCAATCGAGGCGGCAGATATTGTACTGATGGATGATGATCCGTTAAAGCTTTCTGCGGCAATTAAAATTTCCAGAAGATGCCTGCGCATCGTAAAGGAAAATATATGGTTTGCTATCGGAATTAAGCTGGCTTGCCTGATCCTGGGTGCTTTTGGAATTGCAAATATGTGGGCAGCCATCTTTGCAGATGTAGGGGTTATGATCCTCGCTGTCCTAAATGCAATCCGGTGTTTGTTTACAAAAAGAATTTGAAAGAAATGTTATATTAGGTATTTCAATGAATACTCTTCCAGAAACCGTTCGCACTTATCTACACTCCGTTTCGGTCGGTGCTAAACGAACGTCCCCCGGACGTTCAGCACCCTCGCGTAGCGGTACTAACCCTTATGCAGGACGAATGCCTGCAGTCGGGAAGTACCGACGCTGCGGATGTTTCTTTCAGAGTATTCATTGTCATATATTAACAGGAGCATTCATATGCTTGTAAACGCTTTTGCGGGTAATGAAATATGCAGTGAT
>CAVFRH010000082.1:0-14531 GCA_963624695.1 bacterium | reverse complement strand
CAATATCCCTTATCGAATTGTGGGAGGGACAAACTTTTATTCCAGAAAAGAAATAAAGGATGTACTGGCTTATCTGAAAACAATCGAAAATGGTCAGGATGAACTGGCGGTCAGGCGTATTATCAACATTCCGAAAAGAGGAATTGGAGACCGCAGCATAGAAAAGGTCAGAGATTTTGCAGAAGAAGAGGGAATTTCTTTTTTTGATGCCATATGTCGGGCAAAAGAGGTAAACAGTCTAGGCCGCACAGCTGTTAAAATTGAACATTTTGCATTGTTCATCAGAAGTTTTCGCAGCTTTGCAAACGAACTGACTGTACCGGAGCTGATAAAGAAGCTTTTAGAAGAAACAGGCTATAAAGAAGCTCTTTTGGCAGAAAACAGTCAGGAGTCTTTGGATCGGTTAGCAAATATTGATGAGCTGATTTCAAAGTCAGAGCACTATCAGGAATCAGCACAGGAGCCTACTTTAGGGGGATTTTTGCAGGAAGTGGCTCTGGTGGCAGATATAGATTCCTTCGAGGAAGATGCAGACAGGGTTTGCCTGATGACGGTACACAGTGCCAAGGGACTGGAGTTTGACAATGTGTATCTGGTCGGAATGGAGGATGGCCTTTTCCCGGGCTTTTCCAGTATTTTTGACCCGGACGAAACAGAACTGCAGGAAGAAAGACGGCTTTTTTATGTTGGAATGACAAGGGCAAGAAATACTTTGAAGCTGACATCTGCCCAGATGCGTATGATGCGGGGAGAAACGGAGTTTCATCGAATTTCCAGATTCCTTGAGGAAGTTGATCCATCCTGCATTAAAGATGAAAGCGACTGGGAAATGAGACGCTTTGAAAAGCAGGAAGCAGTCGAAAAGAAAAATGGATCCTCTTTTTCGGGCGAAGGAACGAGAAAAAGCAGCGGAACCCTTCCTTTTGGGAAAAGCTTTAATATGGAGCAGTTTAAGCTGCAGAAAGCAGATTCACTGGATTACAAAGAAGGAGACCGTATAAGTCATAAAAAATTCGGAGAGGGAACCGTTCTGGAAATCAAGGATGGAGCCAGGGACTATGAAGTGACCGTAGAGTTTGATGACTTTGGTCGAAAAAGGATGTTTGCTGCATTTGCAAAGCTGAAAAAGATATGAAAAGGATTCTATTTTACATCTTTCTAAAAGAATGTTAAAATGAGTTTTGGCTTAAAAGAAGAATAAAGGCAAAATGCCTAAAATACAAAAAGCACAGGAGAATGAATTATGAGCTTATTAACAGATTGGAGAGAAAAAGCATATGATCAGAATGCTGATCAGAATACATTGAACAAATTATGGCAGGATTATTTTCTGAAAGAAAAAGCTGTTTATGAACAGCTTCTGGCAGATCCGGATACAGAGATAAAAGGAACCGTAAAAGAGCTGGCAGAGAAATACAATATGGATATTCAGACCATGACCGGATTTCTGGATGGTATCGACGAAAGTCTTGTAACACCGAATCCGATTGAAGAAATGGATGAAAATACCCAGGTAAGTCTTCTCTTTGATAAGAAAAAACTTTACAAAAACATGGTAGGTGCAAAAGCAGAGTGGTTATATACCCTTCCGCAGTGGAATGAGATATTCACTCCGGAAGAACAGAAGGCACTTTATCTTGAAGAAAAGAAATCCGGAACAATCCGAAAAGGAGCCAAAATAGGCAGAAATGATCCTTGTCCTTGCGGAAGCGGCAAGAAGTATAAAAAGTGCTGCGGCAGAAACGCATAACGAAGCAAGAAAGAAAAAGGAGAGAGTATGATTCTGGCCATCGATATCGGAAACAGCAATATAGTGGTAGGTTGCATTTTAAATGAGAAGATCAATTTCATTGAGCGTATTTCTACGGAGATTTCCAGAACGACGGTAGAATATGCTGTGCAGCTAAGCAGTATTATGAACATATTTCATGTTGCTGCAAAAGAAATTGATGGCGCAATCATCTCCTCCGTTGTTCCTCAGCTGACTCCGGTTTTGAAAAGTGCAATAGAAAAGCTTTATGATGTAAAGGTGATGGTTGTAGGACCTGGACTGAAAACAGGACTCAATATTCGAATCGATGACCCGGCTCAGCTTGGAAGTGACCTTTTGGTAGACTCAGTTGCTGCGATATCTGAGTATAAAGCACCATTGATTGTAATCGACATGGGAACAGCTACATCCTTTTGCGTTGTTAACAAAAAAAATCAATATATTGGTGGTGTAATTGCACCCGGGGTGCGCACTGCACTGGACTCTCTGGTATCCAAAACATCTTTGCTGCATCAGATTAGTTTGGAAGCTCCGAAGGAGATTATCGGAAGGAATACTGTGGAATGCATGAAAAGCGGTATGATTTACGGAAATGCAGCATATATTGATGGTATGGTGGAACGGATAGAAGCAGAGCTTGGAGAAGAGTGTACGATTATTGCAACCGGTGGTCCGTCAAATGCGATTATACCTTTTTGTAAACGGAAAATTATAGTGGATGAATGTCTGATGCTGAAGGGACTGAAGGTTATTTACGATAAAAATCATAAATAAACCGTGGAGAGGTGAATGGCAATAGAATTTACAAAAGAAAGCAAAAACGTAATAAAATTAGCTGAAAAGGCAGCAAGGCAGTGGGGCCATTCCTATATAGGATCCGAGCATCTGTTAGCAGGATTGCTGGATGTATCCGGAGGAACGGCTTCATTGCTTTTGAAAAATGCCGGAGTAACAAAGGAAGATATCCTGAAACTGATTGATCAGCTGGTGAATGAAAGAATAAAAAATGATAATGCAGATCAGAGTGAGATTTTCTGGACACCGAAGTCGAAAAAAATCCTCAGACAGGCCAAGGAAGAGGCAGTAAGATTAGATGAAAACAGCTGCGGGACAGAACATATTCTTATGGCTATTTTGCAGGAATCAGAGTGTGTTGCTACCAGACTGCTGTATACAATGGGAATCGAAATTCAAAAGCTCTATAGCAACCTTTTCGAGGC
This sequence comes from bacterium, assembly GCA_963624695.1. Taxonomy (GTDB): domain Bacteria; phylum Bacillota; class Clostridia; order Lachnospirales; family Lachnospiraceae; genus Alectryocaccobium. Next base: position 11,540 of record CAVFRH010000082.1, on the reverse strand, counting down.
AATTGGACTGGATCCTGCTGCAGCAGTAGAAAATCTTACATTAAAGCAAAATGGAAACTTTTCGAATGGGGCAACACCGGCATTGGAGCAATACAGCCGGGACCTTACTCAGATGGCTGCACTTGGCAAGCTTGATCCGGTAATCGGAAGAGAAAAGGAAATCCTGCGGCTAATGCAGGTTCTGAGCAGACGAACAAAAAACAATCCTTGTCTGATCGGTGAACCGGGAGTTGGAAAGAGTGCAATTGTAGAAGGGCTGGCACAGCGCATTGTAAACGAAACGGTACCGGAGACAATGCAGGGAAAGAGAGTTCTGGTGCTGGATCTTTCCGGAATGGTGGCTGGATCAAAATACAGAGGAGATTTTGAAGCAAGAATCAAGAGTGTATTGGACGAGCTTCGCAGCAATGGAAATATCATTCTTTTCATAGATGAAATTCACACACTGATCGGTGCAGGCGGTGCAGAAGGTGCCATGGATGCGGCAAATATTTTGAAGCCGGCTTTATCCAGAGGTGAAATACAGATCATAGGTGCAACTACTCTGGATGAATACAGGAAGCATATCGAAAAAGATGCAGCCTTGGAACGCAGATTTCAGCCGATTCAGGTAGAAGAGCCTAGCGAAGAGCAGTGCATCGAAATTTTGAAGGGGATTAGACCTTATTACGAAGAATTCCATAATGTGATCATAGAAGACAATGCTTTAGAGGCAGCGGTACATCTGAGCCGCCGCTACATTTCAGATCGCTTTCTTCCGGACAAAGCAATTGACCTTTTGGATGAGGCAGCTTCAAAGCTTCATTTGAAGGAATATGACAAGAGTGTGCAGGTTGTACAGCTGGAGGAAAAGGCAAGGGGAATTTCTGAGAAAAGAGAAAAGAATATTCTGGAAGGAAATTTCGAACAGGCTTCCATGAGCAATCAGGAATTGGAAAAAATCCGGCAGGAACTTGAGAAAAATAAAAAGAATCAAGAGAAAAAAATCCACAAAAAGAAAGATGTACTGAAAGCAGAAAATATAGCGGAAACGGTTTCCCAGTGGACAGGAGTGCCTTTGACCACCCTTACGGAGACAGAATCCAAAAGACTTACCAGAATGGAAAAGATTCTAGGAAAGAGGGTAATTGGCCAGGAAGAGGCAATCAGTGCAGTTTCCAGAGCAGTCAGACGCGGAAGGGCCGGTCTCAAGGATCCGTGCAGACCTACAGGAAGCTTCTTGTTCTTAGGACCTACCGGTGTCGGAAAAACAGAACTTTCAAAGGCGGTTGCTGAGGCAGTGTTCGGTCAGGAGACGGCTTTAATCCGGGTAGATATGTCAGAATACATGGAAAAACACAGTGTCTCAAAGCTGATTGGTTCACCGCCTGGTTACGTCGGATATGAAGAAGGAGGACAGCTTTCTGAGAAGGTTCGCCGAAATCCCTACAGTGTGCTTTTGTTTGATGAGATCGAAAAGGCACATCCGGATGTATTTAATATTCTTCTCCAGGTTATGGATGAAGGGCATATTACAGATGCACAGGGAAGAAAAGTAGATTTTAAGAATACCTGTGTAATCATGACGTCAAATGCAGGAGCGCAGTCTATTGTTCAGCCTAAAAACCTTGGATTTATCAGTCGCACAGATGCCAAGATAGAGCACGATCAGATGAAAGAAAGGGTTCTGGAGGATATAAGAAAAATATTTAAACCGGAATTTTTGAATCGAATCGACGAGATAATCGTTTTTCATTCTTTGACCAGAGAAGATATGAAAAAGATTTTAGGAATTCAGATGGATATCCTGAGCAAGAGATGCGCAGAACAGTTTGATATGAAGCTGAAGCTTACTGCAAGTGCAGAAAGAGAATTGATCAATGCAAGCTTCGATGAAAAATACGGAGCAAGACCTTTAAAGAGAACCATTCAGACGGTAATAGAAGATCCTCTATCGGAAAAGCTTCTCTCGGGAGAAATAAAAAGAGGCGATACCGTAAAGATAGGTTATGCAAAGGGGAAATATATCGTTCAATCGTTGCAGAAAGGATCTGATGAGTGATAGGAGAAATCCCTATGGATTATGTTTTTGAAAAAGATAGGTTCATAGAAAGAATAAACAGGATTGTTATTTTTCGGGAAAAAGAAAAAGAACTCACTGCTATGCTGCGCAGTAAGAAAAAACACATACAGCAATGGCAGTCGAAGAGCAATCAGGCACAGGAGGAGCTGGCCAGAATCCTTTTCTTTCGCAATATAAGAAAACACAAAAAGCAGGAAATCATTCGGGAATGTCAAAAGGAAATAAAAAGGGAGCAGGAAGAACTTCAAAAAATAGAAGATGATCTGAAAAAATGGACAGTCAGCTGCTTTCAAAGTGAGAAAATACCGGCTGTTTATCTTGGACAATATCCGCAGGGAGCCGGTGGCGAATACAAGAGACTGGAATGGGATGTTCTCTATAAAAAGGGGGAAAATGTACTCCTTGCAACCAAGTATGTGATAGACCATATGAGATATGCGGCAGAACTGGAAGAGACACCATGGAAAGAAAGTGATATTCGAAAATGGCTAAATACGGATTTCCTGAATACTGCCTTTTTGCAGGAGGAAAGAGTGCTGATCCGGGAAAAAGAAAATGCAAATCCCGGGAACGATGCATATCATACACCGGAAAGCGAAAATACAAGAGACATGATTTTTCTGCCATCACTAAGTGAAGTAAAGTGTTTCAGTGATTACGATGAGGACCGAATTGCATGTCCCACAGAATATGCAAAAAGCAAGGGAGTTTTCTCTGAGCCGGAAAGCCAAGGTTCTTATTGGTGGCTGCGTTCCAACGGAGGAAATATGATCAATGCCGCAGTTGTTAATTTCAGTGGTTATGTCTTTGAATACGGTTTCTATGTAAATAGTGACAGGTACGGAGTCAGGCCTTGCATGTGGGTAAAACTGGAAGATTAGAAAAAGTGCTGGAAACAGCACTTTTTTTACAATAAAGACAAAAATAAGATAGTAGTTTTATAAAATTTTACAAAACTGGTATAGAGAAAAAGTATAGAAAATATATCATGAAGAGATACCTTTTGGGAAAAATATCAGAAATCTTTAGTTGAAAAAAGTCAAAAATTGTGTATAGTAAAATGTGGGTTAGTGAAGACGGTTTTTTGACTCTTCGCGACACTTTTGATATTATCCTGTCGCATAAGTTCAATGACGTGGATGAGAAATATGGAGGTAAGAAAAGAATGGGTAATGGTACAACAACGGCTAGATCCAGGATCGAAGCATTATTGGATGCGAAAAGCTTTGTTGAGATCGGCGCGGCAGTTACTGCCAGAAGCACAGACTTCAACATGGCTGAGAAAAAAGCAGCATCAGATGGCGTCGTTACCGGTTATGGCATGATTGATGGAAATCCTGTATACGTATACAGTCAGGATCCATCTGTGCTGAACGGTACCGTAGGCGAGATGCATGCATCCAAAATTGTGAAGATCTACGAAATGGCTATGAAGACAGGCTCACCTGTAATCGGTCTGGTAGACTGTGCAGGTATGCGTCTGGAGGAATCTACAGATGCACTCAATGCATTTGGTAAGATTTACATGGCACAGAGTGATGCATCAGGTGTTATTCCTCAGATCACTGCAATATTTGGCAATTGCGGTGGCGGTATGGCACTCCTTACAGCATTGTCTGATTTCACATTTATGGAGTCAGAAAAGGCAAAGCTGTTTGTAAACACTCCGAATGCACTTGCAGGAAATCATGTTTCAAAATGTGATTCTGCATCTGCAAAATTCCAGAGTGAGCAGGCTGGAAACGTTGATTATGTAGGAAGTGAAGCAGAGATCATGGGACAGATCAGAAGCCTTGTAACACTTCTTCCGGCAAACAATGAAGATGATATGTCTTACAGAGACAGCAAAGACGATGCAAATCGTATCTGCAACAATCTGGAGGCACTTGCAGCAGATCCGATTCAGTTCCTGACTGAATTAGGAGATGACCACCTTGTATTTGAGGCAAAGGCAGGATATGCAAAAGATATGGTAACTGCTTTTGTTGCTTTAAATGGAACAACCGTAGGTTTTGTAGGAAACAGAAGCGTTCTCTACAATGCACAGGGAGAGGCAGAAGAGAAGTTTGAAGCAGCTCTCAGTGTAAAGGGTGCTGAAAAGGCAGCTGATTTCGTAAACTTCTGTGATGCATTTTCCATTCCGGTTGTTTCTATGGTAAGTGTAAAAGGCTTTGAAGCAAATATGTGCACAGAGAAAAACATTGCAAAGGCAGCAGCAAAACTTATTTTTGCTTTTGCAAACGCAACAACACCAAAGGTTTCTCTGATTACAGGGGAGGCATTTGGAAGTGCTTACCTTGTTATGAACAGCAAATCAATCGGTGCTGATATGGTTTATGCATGGGATGGTGCAAAAGTCGGAATGATGGATGCAAAATCTGCAGCTAAGATCATGTACGCAGGTGAAAGTGCAGCAGTGATCAATGAGCAGGCAGCAAAATACGATGCGCTTCAGAACAGCGTTGAGTCTGCAGCAGCCAGAGGCTTTGTTGATGCAGTTATCACTCCTGCAGAGACAAGAAAATATCTTATCGGTGCAATCGAGCTTTTATTCTCAAAAAGAGATTTCCGTCCTGACAAAAAGCACGGAACTGTTTGATGAGGTGTTCATATGAAGAAAAAATTAACCAGATTTCTGGCCATGACTGTGATGTCAGCCACCGTTATGGCTACAGCAGTTACTTCAGTAGCGGCGTCTTCTTTTTCTGACGAGGATCTGGAGAATCTTCAAACCAGTGTTGAGAGCTTTGTTACCACGGTATACGCCCTGGATGAAGAAACCTTAGATACGCTGGACAGCAACGGAGATTTTTACGAAGTCACAGAGCAGGCTATTAAAGACAATCAGGAAGAGCTGGGTGCGTTTATTGGAGTAGAGAGCAGTGAAGCAGAGTACGATGCTGATGAAGCTACAGCAACTATTACAGTAAAAGCAGAGTTTGAAAATTATGATGCTGAGATTATCGTAACCTACGATACATCTTCTTCTGCACCAAAGAACTTTATGGTCAATCCAGAGTATCCGCTTGCTATGAATATGGCAAATGCAGCAAGAAATACCGTAATCGGTGTTGTAGTAGTATTTTTGATCCTGTTATTCCTTTCCTTTGTGATCAGTTTGTTGAAGTATGTAAATCCAGACGGACGCAAGGCGAAAAAGAATGCAGAGGCTCCGGCAGAAAAACCGGCAGCAGCACCAGCTCAGAAAGCACCGGCAGCAGTAAAGGCTCCGGTAGCAGCAACTGCAACAGACAATTCAGAGCTGATCGCAGTTATGGCTGCAGCAATCGCAGCTGCCAGCGCAGACGGTGCAGATGGAAGCACATATGTAGTACGTTCAATAAAGAAAGTCGGAACCGGCAAACGCTGGAAACGTTCATAAAGGAGAAATTAGATTATGAAATCATATACAATTACAGTAAATGGTAATGTTTATCAGGTTACAGTAGAGGAAAACAATGGCGCAGCACCAGTTGCAGCAGCACCAGTTGCAGCAGCACCGGTTGCAGCTCCGGTAGCAGCACCTGCAGCACCGGCAGCCGGCGCAGGAAGCATCCAGATCACATCACAGGTTCCAGGAAAAATCTTCAAACTGGAAGCTTCTGTAGGACAGGCACTTAAGAAAGGTGATACCGTACTGATTCTTGAGTCCATGAAGATGGAGATCCCTGTAGTAGCACAGGAGGATGGAACAGTTGCCAGCATCGACGTTACCGTTGGCGCTTCTGTTGAAGCAGGTGACGTACTGGCTACAATGAATGCATAAACAGACAATTAACCGGAGGTAATATAAATGTCAAGTGTTTTGGATACATTGTCCAACCTGGCGGGACAGACCGGATTTTTAAATCTGGGTGTCGGCAATTACGTCATGATTGCTGTTGCATGTCTTTTATTGTATTTAGCGATCAAACATGGATTCGAGCCGCTTCTTTTGATTCCTATCGCATTTGGTATGCTCCTGGTAAATATTTACCCGGATATCATGTCCAGTGCTTATACGGATATCGCAGGCGTTGAACATGCAGGTGGACTTTTCAGTTATTTCTTTAAACTCGATGAATGGAGCATTTTACCGTCACTGATTTTCCTTGGTGTCGGCGCAATGACAGACTTTGGTCCGCTTATTGCAAACCCGATCAGTTTCCTTATGGGTGCAGCTGCACAGTTGGGTATTTACGCAGCATATTTCCTTGCAATTCTTCTTGGATTCAACGGAAAAGCAGCAGCAGCGATCTCCATCATTGGTGGTGCAGATGGACCGACTTCCATTTTCCTTTGCGGAAAGTTAGGTCAGACAACACTTATGGGACCGATCGCCGTTGCAGCTTATACTTACATGTCTCTGGTGCCGATTATTCAGCCGCCAGTTATGAGGCTGTTTACCACAGAAGAGGAAAGAAAGATCAAAATGTCCCAGCTTCGTCCCGTTTCCAAGCTGGAAAAAATCCTCTTCCCGATCATTATTACAGTAGTTGTTTGTCTGCTTCTGCCTTCTACAGCACCACTTGTAGGTCTGCTCATGCTGGGTAACCTTTTCCGTGAGTGCGGTGTTGTTAGACAGCTTACAGACACAGCATCAAATGCTCTTATGTACATCGTAGTTATCCTTCTTGGAACATCTGTAGGAGCTACTACCAGTGCAGAGAACTTCCTTAACATGACTACAATCAAAATCATCGTATTAGGTGTAATTGCGTTTATCGTAGGTACGGCAGGAGGTGTATTGCTAGGCAAACTTCTATGCAAGGCAACCCATGGCCGTATAAATCCACTGATCGGATCTGCAGGTGTATCTGCGGTGCCGATGGCAGCTCGTGTTTCCCAGAAAGTCGGAGCAGAGTCAGATCCAACCAACTTCCTGCTTATGCATGCAATGGGACCAAACGTTGCCGGTGTTATTGGTACGGCGGTTGCAGCCGGAACCTTTATGGCAATATACGGAGTAAGCTAAAGAATTTGAATTCCGGGAGAATTCATATAAGAGAATATTCTCCCGGAAGATAGTAGACGCAAATTCTATATGATGTTGAAAATTTAGGAGAAAAAAATGGCTGAAATTCAGAAAAAACCGGTAAAAATCGTTGAGACGATTCTGCGTGATGCACATCAGTCTCTTATTGCTACCCGTATGCCTACTGAAATGATGCTGCCGATCGTAGAAAAACTGGATAAGGTCGGTTATCATGCAGTTGAGTGCTGGGGTGGTGCAACTTTCGATTCCTGTCTTCGTTTCCTTCACGAGGATCCATGGGAGAGACTTCGTAAATTAAAAGACGGATTTAAAAATACAAAGCTGCAGATGCTTTTCAGAGGACAGAACATCCTTGGATATCGTCCTTATGCAGATGATGTAGTTGAGTATTTTGTACAGAAATCTGTAGCAAACGGAATTGATATTATCCGTATCTTTGACTGCCTGAATGATCTGAGAAACCTTCAGACAGCAGTAACAGCAGCAAATAAAGAAAAAGCACACGCTCAGGTAGCTCTTTCTTACACACTTGGTGATGCATACACAATTGAGTATTGGGTAGACATCGCAAAGAGAATCGAAGAGATGGGAGCAGACTCCATCTGTATTAAAGATATGGCAGGACTTCTTCTTCCTTATAAGGCAACTGAGCTTGTAGGAGCATTGAAGGAAGCAGTAAGCATCCCGATCGATCTTCATACACATTACACATCAGGTGTTGCTTCCATGACTTATTTGAAAGCAGTAGAGGCAGGATGCGATATCATTGATACAGCAATGTCTCCATTTGCAATGGGAACATCTCAGCCAGCAACAGAGGTTATGGTTGAAACATTCAAGGGTACTCCTTATGATACCGGATTCGATCAGAACCTTCTTGCTGAAATTGCAGATTACTTTAGACCTTACAGAGATGAGTGTCTTGCAAGTGGTCTTCTGAATCCGAAGAACCTTGGTGTTAACATCAAAACTCTTCTTTATCAGGTACCAGGCGGAATGCTTTCTAACCTTACAAGCCAGCTGAGTGAGCAGCATGCAGAAGACAAATTCTATGACGTTCTGGAAGAGGTTCCAAGAGTACGTGATGACCTTGGACAGCCGCCGCTTGTAACTCCGTCTTCACAGATCGTAGGAACTCAGGCTGTATTTAACGTTCTTATGGGTGAAAGATACAAGATGGTTACAAAAGAGACAAAGGATATTCTTGCTGGAAAATACGGTGCTACAATTAAGCCGTTCAACCAGGAAGTACAGAAGAAATGTATCGGTGATACAGAGCCGATTACATGCCGTCCTGCAGATCTTATTGACAATGAGCTCGAGAAGCTTGAGTCTGAGATGTCTACTTACAAAGAACAGGATGAAGACGTTCTGTCCTATGCACTGTTCCCGCAGGTTGCAACTGACTTCTTCAAATACAGAGAAGCTCAGAAAACAAAAGTGGATGAGAGTGCAGCAGATACAGAAAACGGCGCTTATCCTGTATAAATAAAAAGACTTTTGCAGATTTACGCTGAAAGAGGTTGTATTCTGAGGTGTAAACTGATAAAGTAGTTATATTAAGTAATGATGCATTTGGTGCAAAATGCAAAAGGAGGGTAAAAATGTCACTCGTTACAACAAAAGAGATGTTTGCGAAGGCTTATGATGGCGGATATGCAATCGGTGCTTTCAACGTAAACAATATGGAGATCGTTCAGGGTATTACAGAAGCAGCCGGAGAATTAAACAGCCCGGTTATCCTTCAGGTATCCAAAGGAGCACGTGCTTATGCTAACCATACATATCTTGTAAAAATGGTAGAGGCAGCCGTTATCGAGAATCCTGATATTCCGATTGCTCTTCATCTGGATCATGGTGATAGCTTCGAGCTTTGCAAATCATGTATCGATGGTGGATTTACATCTGTTATGATCGATGCTTCTTCAAAATCTTTTGCAGATAATATCGCTCTTACAAAACAGGTTGTAGAGTACGCTCATGATCATGGCGTAGTTGTAGAGGCTGAGCTTGGAACACTTGCAGGTGTTGAAGATGAAGTGGTTGTTGAGTCTGGAAAAGAGAGCTATACTCGTCCAGAAGAGGTTGAGGAGTTCGTTTCCAAAACAGGATGTGATTCTCTTGCAATCGCTATCGGTACTTCACATGGTGCTTACAAATTCAAAGCTTCTCAGTGTACAAGAAATGCTGATGGAATCCTTGTTCCGCCGCCACTTCGTTTTGATGTTCTTGAGGAGTGCATCAAGAGACTTCCAGGTTTCCCAATCGTTCTTCACGGTTCATCTTCTGTACCGCAGGAGTTCGTTAAGATTGTAAACCAGTATGGCGGAAATATGCCAGATGCAATCGGTATTCCGGAAGAGGAACTTCGTCATGCAGCTGAGCTTGCTGTATGCAAGATCAACATTGATTCCGATATTCGTCTTGCAATGACAGCTAATATCCGTAAATACATGGCAGAGCATCCGGATCACTTTGACCCACGTCAGTATCTGAAACCGGCTCGTCAGGCTGTTAAAGATATGGTTGCTCATAAGATTAAAAACGTACTTGGATCAGCTGGAAAAGCTTGATTTTAGGAAAAATTCAGATTGCTGTTTTTTAACAGCAATCTGATATGAATAGCCTGGTGTGTTCGAGTACCCAGTTATTTTGAACCTACAATTACTTTAAAAAGGGATACCTACATCAGCATTTTTGATGCCAGGCCTCCTTTCGTCAGAGGAAGGCAGAGATTTTGTTTGCGGTTTTAACCCACCTAGCCTTGCTAGGAGTCAAAATACGGGAACGGCACTCTGGGTTATTTTTTTATGCGAATAAGAATGCATATGAAAAGAGAAAGTGTACTTAAATATTGTACGCCGGAATGAGCTTAATCCATAAAGAAAAGTGGAGAAGCTCTTTCTTATTGTCTTGGGATTGTGGGGCAGTGAATAAAAGTCCCTTTTTTTATATTTAAATTCGAAAATTACATGTGAGAGATCACATTGCATATATTTAGGGAGAATGTTATGCTTTTATATGTTTTGCGGCATGGCGAAACGCATTGGAACAAGATACACCGCCTTCAGGGACGTTCAGATATTCCATTGAATGAAAATGGAATAAAGCTGGCAGAAATGACAGCGGAAGGCTTGAAGGATGTCGCATTTGATTTGTGTATAAGCAGTCCGTTGATTCGAGCGCAGGAGACTGCAAAGATAGTTCTTGGAGGCAGAAAAATCCCTTTTATTTTAGATGATAGAATTCAGGAAATTTCTTTTGGGGAATACGAAGGAAAATATATTATGCCGGATGGAAAGAACATTACCGTTCCAAAGTATTTGAAGTTTCGAAGTGCTCCATTTGAATTTGAGGGAATGCCAGGAGGAGAAAGCATTCAGGAACTGATTTGCCGTGCAAACCTTTTTTTGGATGAACTGATTCAGAAAAAGGAATATCAGGACAAAACCATATTGCTTTCTACCCATGGCTGCTTATATAGAGGAATTTTAAATCGTTTTTACGAGAATCCATCTGATTTTTGGCAGAATGGTGTTCCGAGAAATTGTTCCGTTTCTGTTCTTGAGATAAAAAATAAAAAGCCGGAAATCATAAAAAGTGATATACTCTTTTATGATCCGACAGAAATGGAAAAAGCTTTATAAGGAGAATCTTTATGAAAACCAGTGATTTTTATTATGATCTGCCTGCTGAGCTGATTGCACAGGATCCGCTCTTGGATCGAAGCTCTTCCAGACTGCTTCATTTAAATCCGATAGATGGAAGTGTGGAACATGGCAGCTTTAAAGATGTAGTGAAATATCTAAAAAAAGGTGATTGTCTGGTATTGAACAATACGAAGGTCCTTCCTGCGAGGCTGTATGGTGAAAAAGAAGATACTCATGGAGGCGTGGAAATTTTACTTTTAAAGAGAATTTCTGCGGATGTTTGGGAAACCTTGGTAAAACCTGGAAAGAAATGCCGGGTTGGTGCAAGGTTGAGTTTTGGAGACGGACTTTTAAAAGCGGAGGTCATAGATATCGTAGAAGATGGAAACCGCTTGATTCGATTTGAGTTTGATGGTATTTTTGAGGAAATACTGGATCAGCTTGGAGAAATGCCTTTGCCGCCCTATATTACCCATAAACTGGAAGACAAAAATCGTTATCAGACAGTCTATGCAAAAGAAACAGGGTCAGCTGCAGCTCCTACAGCAGGACTGCATTTTACAAAAGAACTGCTTCAGGAAATTAAAGATAAAGGAGTTCAGATCGCAAATGTAACGCTTCATGTTGGTCTTGGAACCTTTCGTCCGGTAAAAGTAGATGATGTGACACAGCATCACATGCATTCTGAGTTTTACATGGTAGAGGAAGAACAGGCGAAGATAATCAATGATACAAAAAAGGCAGGAGGAAAGGTTGTCTGTGTCGGAACCACAAGCTGCCGAACCTTGGAATCTGCTGCAGATGAAAACGGCATTTTACATGCAGGCAGTGGCTGGACAGATATATTTATCTA
>CAVFRH010000081.1:0-8750 GCA_963624695.1 bacterium | reverse complement strand
CTCTCTCCTACTCTCTTGTAAAAGTAGGTAAATTTCCCAAAACAGTAATATCTTTTCTTCCAATAGCAGCTCCTTCTGCAAGAAGAGCCACTTTTTTCTTTACATAGCCACCGGCTTTTTCTACTAATTTTTCCATTGCATATAGAGACTCTCCACTTGAAATTACGTCATCTATTATGCAAACTGATTTTCCGTAAATTTTCTTTTGATCAATTCCGTCCAAAAACAATTCTTGCGGTTTCTGTGTTGTAATAGAATGAACTGAAACAGAAATGGGATCTTTCATATAGGATTTAATACTTTTTCTAGCAACAATGAACTCTTTATGCCCAAGACATTTACTCACTTCATGCGCTAAAATAATACCTTTTGCTTCAGCCGTAACAATCTGATCTACATCCCCGATTTTCTCTGCTAACACCGGAGCACATGTACTTACCAATTCCGTATCTCCTAAAATAACAAAACTTGCAATTGCTGTTTCGTTACTCAATTCAATAATTGGAAGTTTTCTTTCTAATCCACAAAGTTTCAATGTATACGTATTCATTTTTCTCCTCTACATTCCTATAAATCTGACAATTATACCTGAGATCATTCCAAAGAAAGGATTTGAAAATGCTGTGACAACCAACGTTGTTCCTCCAACTGCCGGCGCATCTGCCAATGCAAACGGTGCATCTGCGATAAATGTACTAAACAACCCAAGAACCAAAAGAAATCCAGCTCCTGATGTTGCCGGAACAAAACGTCCAATTTTCGGAACCAGACCACTGAGAAGAATCACTCCTACAATGATCATAAAAATGATTCCGGCACTTACAGGATGTGGTGCTGTCGCTGTTGTAGAAATAATTGATTCCACTGGAGCCCCACCGAAAAAAGACGATCCCATATCTGCCAGTGAAGATATGACCGTCAAATGATCTACATTAAAATCTTTAACATTTGCCATATCCGCTGTGATCTGACCAAAAGATATGTTTGATCCGATATTCAAACAAGCCATTCCGAATGCACCCATAAGAACTTGCTTATTTATAATAAATTTTGGATGCGCAAATTTATCTTCTTCAACCGTAATTACCTTTTCTTCCTTATCGATCAAAGTAGATACAATGCTTGAAGATACAACGCATACAACAATTGTATAGATCAATGTATGTGTAGAATTTCTTGTCAGAAAATAAGTAATCAATGCTGTGACAACAGAAACTCCTCCTGCTATATGATCTTCCTTAACCATGTCCAAGGAAGCCTTGGTAAGAAGAAGTCCGACACCTGCCATCATTCCATTTGCAATATTCGGTCCTATAAAATCAATTATATTTGTTAAAACACCGCATACTCCAATTATTGTCAATATCAATGCACCTATAAAAACCATCGTACATCGTTCGGCACGATTTTTTCCGCTTGTACCTGCATAAGTAATTGTTTCTGCTTGAAAAGAAATCGGTGCTACATTTCCAGTGATTGCGTTGCCTGCTGCACCAATGAAAAAAGCAACCGCTGTCGGTACCGACGCAAAACCAAATGCAAGTGCAAGAAGTGCCTGAGGCAGTGCATCCATAATTACACCTATAATAGCAAGCAAATCTGTAAATAAAGCATTCATTTTTTATATTCCCCTCCAACTTATTCCGAAAAAATAGAAATTCCCTCACCTTTTAACGCATCAACCAATGAACGATTTGTAATTTTCAAATCCGGAATACATGCGCATGTCAACATAAGAGATAATGGAAATGCTGGATTTTTGAACTTTCCTCCAAATTTTTGTGTAATCTCATTAAATTCTTCAAATTTTTGTAGGATTTCCTCTGGATGTAATTTTTCGTTCATAATTCCACCGAAACGTAATTCTATTGCACTCTGAATCTTCCCATCTGCAACAAATACGACACTTCCCTGCATTTTTGTAACAGCATTTACAGCAATCGCCATGTCATCATCGTTTGTTCCGATTACAACTATATTCTGACTATCTTGCGCAATAGAACCCGCAATTGCTCCCTTTTTAAAACCAAAACCTCTTACAAGTGCAGTTGTATGCGAACCATTCTTCTCATAACGATGCCACACATTAATTTTTAACAAATCCCTCTTTATATCCGGCAAGATTTGTCCATTTTTCACTTCTACATTTGTAACATAATTGCCCGAAATAAGTTTATCTTCCCATACATCCAAAACATGAACTTGTACATTTCCATTTTCCATCGGAGCCTTTATTTTGAAATCATCTGCTTTTACCTGTCTAAGAGAAATCGTGTTCATTACATTTTCCGGAAATTGAAAATGCGGTAATTTGAAATTTCCGGCCTCCGGTATCTTTTTCCCATCAACATATACCGAATCAATTACAAAATCCTTCAAATCATTAACCAAAATCATATCTGCACATAACCCCGGCGCAATTGCTCCAATCTTTCGGTCCAAACCATATGCTTTTGCAACATTGATTGTTCCCATTTGAACAGCAAGAATCGGATCTACTCCTTCCTCAACTATCATTCGAAGCGCTTGTATCATTGTACCCTTTCGTACAATTGTCTCTAACGTAATACATCCATCTGTTGCTAAAAGCAGATGACTGGTATCTTTTATACGAGAAACAAGTTCTCCTGCATTATAAGGCTCTGCTAAAGAACCTCTACGTACAACAATTTTCATCCCCAAACGATATTTTTCAAGTGCTTCTTCTATAGAAGTAAATTCATGATCTGTGGAAGGTCCTGCCGCAACATACGCCTGTAATGCATCTCCTCTTAATTCCGGGCAATGTCCGTCAATGCATAGATTCAGCTGCTTCGCCCATGACAACATTTTCATCATTTCAGGTTCTGCCGAGACCACACGATTAAAGTCCATTGTTTCACCGATTGCTATAAAATTATCAACATTGTGGCAATACTGCAATTTGTCAAGATCCATAATAATTCCAGCATCTTCCAGCCCCGGACTGCTAGGAATACAAGGTGGTACCGTAATATATCCTTTTAAAGGTGTTGCAGCAAATTCTTTTCCAAACCACAACAGACATTCTTCCGATACATTTCCAATATCGTGAGTATCAAAAATACCTGCTGTTGTTCCATGCGGCAATACCGCTTCTGCAAAAGAAGTTGCTGTCATAAAAGACATTTCAACATGGGAATGTGCATCGATCAAACCAGGAATCAAATACTTTCCTGTAGCATCTACAACTGTTTTGGCTGTATATGATCCTCGTTTTTCTATTTTTTCTACCCTTACGATATAACCGTCAAGAACTGATATATCAACTGTTTCAATTTCTGCAGTATAGACATTTACAAGGTATGCATTACATATCATTAAATCCGCTTGAATTCTGCCTAATGCCGCCTGTACAAGACGTTCTGTGATTTGCATAATGATTTTCTCCAATGTGATTTAGCATATTCTGTTGTACATCTAATGAAGACATTTGCATATTATCACTTATTATAATATAATGATAATACTTATTTTATTGATTTTATATATTGTTTTTATTATATAATAAGATATTGGAGAAGTATGACTTTAGAATCGTATCAAAACTTTGTAACAATCGTAGAATGCGGAAGTATTATTGCAGCCTCTGAAAAATTACTAGTTGCACAACCATCTCTTAGTAACCAATTAAAACGTTTGGAGCAACACTACGGACAAAAATTGCTGATCCGTAACAAGAACGGAATCAAACTCACGGATGCTGGACAACTTTTCTATCAGCACGCAAAAGAAATTTGCAAGACAGAAGAAAAAATCAAAAGTGGGCTAAACACGAATTCTTTTATCTCGCAACAATTACGCATGGTTATCCCTGTCGACAATACACCATCCTTATTTCATGATTTACTTGATGGATTTCACAGACAATATCCTGGAATTGGATTTGATTTGTATGAGATTGCAAGCGACTTCGCTATCTCCTGTGTACTGAACCACACGACAGAACTTGCATTAGTACGCTCTTATTTACCAAGATATGCACAATTAAAGACAGCCCCCTACAGAAAGGAACAGATTATTGCTGTATTCTCTGAGAATCATCCTTTGGCACGTAGTCAATCACCATTGACTCTCTCAGATGTGTACAACTATAATCTTGCTATTCCTTATGATTGTACTTCTACTGTATGTGCTGCCTTTAGTCAGGAGTTATTATCCCCTAATATTTCTATTATTACGTCATCCAATAAAACTGCTATTGAATGGGCAAAAACTTTTGATGATGTAGCACTGATTTCTGTTTCTTATGTTCACTCCAATATTTTTTCAGGAATGAAAATACGAAGATTTCAAAATCAGGATTTATATATTATGAATGCATTCATTATGAATCAGAATTTTCAATTATCTTCCGCTGCTCAAAAATTTTTAGCATACCATAATATTGATTTTTCATGAAATCGGTTGCACACCTATTTTTCTAGTGTACAACCGCTTTTTTACATACCAAAGTATGCAAGGAAAGCTGCCAGTGGCAGGTTTTCTGCATTCTATCTTTCAAAAAGAGCATCCTCTTTGCGCCCTTAGTAGTCTAATCCGTAGTAATCGCCTTCACGTCTGCCCCGTTTTGCCAAACTATGCCCAAGTCTGCGAAGGGATGCGGATACCCCTAGCTAGAGTGCCGTGGCAGACGAATAGTACTTTTATCATCTTATTTTTACTCCTTCATCGTATTCTCTATTCGGAGAGCAGTTTATTATAGCATAATGCCGCATTCTCCTTCTACATCAACCCAGCCTATTTGCAGATTTTCTTATAATATCTGGATATAATTTGATGCTCATATAAAAAACTAGGATATAATCATGGTATAGGAATACAGAGCTGTTTTTTCAGGTATACGTCATATTATGTGGCAGTAGATATCTGCAAAAGCACAGGTAATCATCTGGCAGCGAAGGGGAATAGATTTAGGAGAAGCATGGAAATGGTATATACGTGTAAATATAAATCACCGTTAGGAGACATTCTACTGGCAGCGGATGAAGTTGGACTTAGGGGTTTGGGGTTTGAGAGACAGAAATATTTTGCAAAGACGCTTCCGGATGAGTATATTCCAAAGGAAACAGGGATTCTCACAGAGACAAAAAAATGGCTGGATGTGTATTTTTCTGGTGAAGAACCGAAATTTACTCCGCCACTTCATCCTGTGGGAGCAGAATTTAGACAGGCCGTGTGGCAGATTTTATTGCAGATTCCATATGGAAAAACAGTCACATATGGTCAGATTGCCAGTAAAATAGCAGAAATGAAAAAGCTTCCACGTATGTCTGCCCAGGCGGTTGGCGGTGCGGTCGGGCATAATGAAATCGCCATTATCATTCCCTGCCACCGAGTCGTAGGCACGAATGGCAGCCTGACCGGATATGCAGGGGGAATTGATAAAAAAATTTTGCTGCTTGAATTGGAGCATGCAGATATGAGTGGGTTCTTTGTTCCGAAGAAAGGAACCGCTCTTTAGAAAGTGTTTTTTTTGCTGCCGGCATCTGACATCAGTCGAATGCAAAGACGGAATATATGATCGAAATAAGAAAAGTAAACATTATGAGGGGAAAGGCAATAAAATGTCAGAAAAAAAGAAGGCTTATTTTCACCTCCCGGGCTTATTTGAATTCTATGATTTTTACCGGGAATTTCTGGAACTTTACAGGAGACATAGGGAATATTTTTATGACTGGTGTGAGATTGCATCAATTTACGGAGCACCGGCAGATTGCCTTTGGGGCGGAGGAAGAGCCGGCTTTGGGCAGGCGGATGCGAAAGCGGTTTTAGAACTGATGAGGGAGCACAAAATCTCGGCAAGGTTAACCTTCAGCAATTTACTTCTTCAAAAGGAGCATTTAAAGGACAAACGATGCAATGTTCTATGTACCGTATTTGAAGAGAGCTTTTATAAAGAGTCGGCTTGCGAAAACGGAGTGATTGTGGCATCCGAGCTTTTGACAGAATATTTAAGAGAAAATTATCCCAGGCTCTATCTTGTGTCATCCACAACGAAGGTTTTGACAGATTTTGAAGATTTGAAAAGGGAAGTAAAAAGAGAAGATTTTCGATATGTAGTGCCGGATTTTCGACTGAACAAGGCCTTTGACCGTTTCGGCATTCTGGCATCTGCAGAGAAAGAAAAAATAGAGTTTTTGTGCAATGAATGCTGCTATATAGGCTGCAGAGATCGGAGAGCCTGTTATGAGGCAGTCAGCCGCAAAAACTTAGGAGAAATGGGGAAAGAGCATATCTGCACAGCACCAGGGGCAAAAGAGGGGTATCGTTTTTCAAGAGCAATGGAAAATCCAAGTTTTATCAGTCTGGAACAGATAAAGAACGAATACCTGCCCATTGGATTTTCGAATTTTAAAATAGAAGGGCGCAGCCTTGGCAGCGCCCTGATCCTGGAATTTTTACTTTATTATATGACAAAGCCGAAGTATCAGCTTCGAGTCCGAGAAGAAATCTATCTGGACAATAGCCTGGACCTCTTTTAAAAAAGCGGCAGATCCATTTCCAGCAAAATGGGAGTGTGATCCTGCCTGGGGCCGGAGTCCATCATTTCAGAACGCAGGATGGATTCTTTGATGCGGTCACTTACCAAAAAGTAGTCAATTCTCCAGCCGGAGTTGTTGATCTTGCTGGTTTTTATCCGCTGTCCCCACCAGGAGTAAACACCGCTTACATCACCATGAAGGAAACGGAAGCTGTCGGTAAAGCCCTTTTCTAAAAGGAGGCTGAAGCCTTCCCGTTCCTCATCTGTAAATCCGGCAGACATATGATTGTTTTCCGGATGAGCCAGGTCGATTTCTTTATGGGCCACATTGAAGTCACCGCAGGCAATGACCGGTTTTTTCTGATCCAGTGAGCTAAGGTAAGAGGCATAGGCTTTGTCCCAGGCTTGCCGGTCGGCCAGACGCTTTAGCTCACCTCCGGCATTTGGAGTATAGACATTTACAAAATAAAAATGCTCAAATTCCAAGGTCAAAAGACGTCCCTCAAGGTCCATGGTGTCGGGAGCCTGAATAGAGGGTTTGGAGCAGATGGGAGCAAGTCCCCTTTTGTATAGGATCATGGTTCCGGCATATCCCTTTCTTGCTGGCGGCATGGAGGAAACCCATTCATTTTCATAATCCGGGAAATAAGAGCTTAGAGCCTCAAGATGTTTTTTGGAAGGTCCAAGGGCCGGAAGCTTGGTTTCCTGAATGGCAATCAGGTCTGCATTCTCTTCGGAAATAGAAGACAGAACCGCCTGGGTCATCTTCGCCCGGGGAGAGTCTCCGGTAAGGGCAGCATTTAAGGAATCAATATTCCAGGAAATAAATTTTGGCATGGTGTTCTCCTTGATTAGTTGTTGTAAATGGTAATTTCCATTACCTGGGTATGTTCAGTGTACTCAATGTTTAGGTAATTGCCAGACGTATCCTTTGCACTGTAGGAAAGGTCATCTCTGTTGTAATCCACTGAAAATCCGGCTTCGGCACATTCATCTACGTAGCTGTTGAAGTCCTCAAGTGAGCATTCTCCGATTCGAATGGAAAAGCGGGTAGAGGAATTGCTCAGAGTCTTTCCAAGCTTAGATGCAGGCTCCGGCAAAAGAGAGCCGACTCCGTTTTTCGGCCAGGAATAATTGACAAATTGGTCTGGTGCGGTCAAAGTCAGGTCAAGCTCATTGAGGCTGTTATAGTAGTAAAGGGCCAAATAATAGTTGTCGTCGTTGTAAGCACTGAAATAGAGGTCCTCTTCAGAGTCTATGGTATCAAATCCCATGTCAATGCAGGCCTGACGGTAATCTTCAAAATCAGATAAGGAAATCTGGTAAAAATCAGCGGACAGAGATATTGAGTTGGAGTAAACATACCCGTGATTGCCCCAGGTGGGAGTTGGTAGAAGCGCTGATAAAGTGTTTTTCGGCCAGGTATAGGTTCGACTGTTCCGTTCATTTTGGTAATTGGCCTTGTCTATGTCATTGGATACTTTCATAGAAAAGAAAAATGCAATCACAAGAAGAGCACCAATTGCATAGAGAAGATAGTGCAGATTTTTTCTTTTTTCTTTTAAGATATGCATTTTCATAAGCCATCCAAGGAAGAAAAGAACAGCCTGCACAAGGGCAATGAATCCTGCCAGAGGATACTGTGAGCAAAAGAAGCAAAATGCACAAAGAATACAAATAAATATGATCGAAAAAACAAGGCAGCTGGAGCAGCCTGCAGATTTCTGTTCTTTACGCTGCATGGCTTCCTGTTTCATGCGCTCCATTGCTTCTCTTTGACGCATTCTTTCAGCTTCTTTTCTTTCTTCTTCAGCCAGTCCGTCCACATACGCTTTCATTTCCGGTGTAAGCATAGAGGTACGGCCGCAGTATTCGCAGGTGCAGGTTTGCCGGTCCGGATTTATTTTTACTGTGCCGTTGCACATTTCACATCGAAAGCTAATCAAAATCTTTTCCTCTCTAAAATTACTGGTCTTCTTTGATGACGATCAGGTTGTTGGCATGAATGACTTCATCGTGGTCTTTGTAGTGAAGAACATCCTCTATTTCAGTGGTTTTAAGACCCTTGATCAGTTTGATTTCATCAGAAGAATAATTTACAATTCCTTTTCCGCACAGCTCGCCCTTTCGATTTGCAATTTCCACGACAGAGGAAGACATGAAATCACCCTCTACGGATAAAATGCCCTTTGGTAGCAAACTGCTGTGATGGGTCTGGATGGCACGAAAGGCACCAGCATCTACAAGA
>CAVFRH010000080.1:0-21735 GCA_963624695.1 bacterium | reverse complement strand
TATAGCTTGTTTTTCGGAGTTATAAAAAAGAATTAAAGCTTGATTTATTTGAAGATTCATGTATAATGGACGAGGTAGTTATTGAGCCGGAATAGCACAGTCGGTAGTGCACTTCACTCGTAATGAAGGGGTCGTCAGTTCAAGTCTGATTTCCGGCTTTTTATAAAAAATGGTAGATTTTAGAAGAGAAACCGAAGCGGAAAGAATGTTCTGCTGCGGTTTTTTTGTGCAAGAAGCTATTTCCTTTTCGCATAATTCAAAAAAATCTTGCAAATGGACAAAAATAGTTGAAATAACGCAATAAATGAATTTTACGATTGACAAACTTTCATTTTTTTGAAAGAATACCATAAGAGCGTCTGGAACAGAAAGGTGGTAAGGAAAATGCACAGCGACTTAAGGGAAGAGCAGATAAACAGACTGGTAGAGCTGAGCCAGATCTCAGGTCGTATAGATAAAAGATTATATGCAGAATATGACGTAAAACAGGGATTACGTGATTCCAGTGGTAAGGGAGTTCTTACCGGTTTGACGGAAATCTCAGATGTTATAGGAAGAGAAACAAATGAAAAGGGAAGATTAATGCCAATCGATGGACAGCTTTACTATCAGGGCTACAATGTGCAGGACCTGGTAAAAGGTTTTACAAATCGTCGGTTTGGCTTTGAAGAAATTGTTTACCTGCTTTTGTTCGGCAGACTGCCAAATAATCAGGAATTAGATGAGTTTGTAGAACTTCTGACAAGTTATCGAGAACTTCCGGAGGAATTTACCCGTGATGTTATTATGCGTGCACCAAGTGTAAACATGATGAATTCACTTCAGAAGTGTGTACTGACACTTTATTCTTACGACGATAGACCGGAGGATATCAGCATTCCGAATGTATTGCGTCAGAGCTTGAGTATGATTGCAAAATTCCCGCTGATTTCTGTGTACAGTTATCATACATTCAGACATTATCATAAAGGACATAACTTATATATAAGAAATTCAAAACCAGAGCTTTCTTTGGCAGAAAATCTTTTGCAGATGCTTCACAAGGATGGAAAGTTTACAGAGCTGGAGGCAAAGGTGTTGGATGTTGCCCTGGTGCTTCACGCAGATCACGGCGGTGGAAATAACTCAACCTTTACAACACACGTTGTAACATCAACAGGAACGGATACCTACTCTGCAGTAGCGTCTTCACTTGGTTCCCTGAAGGGCTTCCGTCATGGTGGTGCGAACCTGAAGGTACAGGATATGTTTGAAGATATCAAGGCCCATGTTTCAAACTGGAAGGATGAGGACGCAATCAAAGATTATTTGCAGAAAATCCTGAATAAAGAAGCATTTGATAAGGCAGGACTGATCTATGGTATTGGACATGCAGTCTATACTCTTTCAGATCCGAGAGCGGTAATACTAAAGGAATATGCAAGAAAGCTTTCCATTGAAAAGAACAGAGAAGATGAATTCGAATTCTATGAGAAAGTGGAAAATCTTGGAAAAGAGCTGGTAACAGCCAGCAGACCGCTGAACAAGGCTATGTGTGCAAATGTAGATTTTTACAGTGGCTTTGTTTACAATATGCTTGGACTTCCAAAGGAGCTGTTTACGCCATTGTTTGCAATTTCACGTATCAGCGGATGGTCAGCGCACCGTATTGAGGAACTTGTAAATGCAGGCAAGATTATTCGTCCGGCATATAAATATGTGGGTCAGCATAGAGTATATGTTAATAGAGAAGAAAGAGAATAAATCATAAAGATAAAAATAGGGATGCACTCCATGCGGAAGGCATCCCTGTTTTTTATCTGTATCTTTTTAAAGTCCTGCATTTGGCAGAAGATCATTGATTTCCACACCGTAGGAAACACAAAAATGCTTATATAAAAGCTCTAAGGCATCGGCTGCATTTCTCTCGCGGAGAATGTTGACTAATTCCAGATGCTGATTTAAAAATTCAGATTTTACCTCTGTCGTACAGATCGATGAAGCTTGCCAGAGCTGGACAATCAGATCCATACGCTGCTGAAGCTCTGTCAGAATTTTATTTCCGCCTATTTCATACATTTTTGTATGAAAACGACAGTCCGTTTGATTTCGCATAAAGAGATTTCCGAATTGATTATATTCGATGCAGGAATGAGCAAGCTCTTCTAATTCGTCAAAGTCTTTGTTGCTGCCGTTGTAGACAAGAAGCGGTACATTGAGCTGTTCATGCTGCCAGCGCACAACTGCAAGATCATGAATGGTGCGTTCATCGAGAATCCGTACAGTAGAGGATTTATTTGGCTCACTTATGATGAGTCCCTCCCAGGAAAGGCGGCGAATCGCTTCTCGTACCGGAGTTTTGCTTATGCCAAGAGCAGCAGCAATATCAGCCTCGGGAATCTTGTCTCCCTGCTTTAGCTCATTTGTTAAAATGAGATTTTTTATATAGGTATATATTTTATTTTTAATAGATACGTCTTCTATTTTTGCCATAGTTCACCTTAAATATAAATATGATATAGATGCTCTTTATAATTATAAAATGAAAATATATTAAAGTCAACTTTTTAAAAAAACAAAAAATATGCAAAAAAGAAAGGGGAAAAAGAAGAAAAAAATTGAACAAAAATGTATATTTTAGGATTGAAAGAATGAAAATCGGGGATTATAATAGGGGACAAGATAGGGTCAGAACTTGTCGGGGATTTTTGTAGACGGCACATCACAAAGATCAGAACCGGTGAGAAGAGCTGGCTTCCTTTGTTGCAATAATTTCGGCTAGCCAAGCCGGATTATTAATATATTTTTTTCTTATTACAGAAAGGGGTAAATAAAATGGCAATGATGACAGGTGAAGAGTATGTTGAGAGCATGAGAAAGTTAAACCTTCAGGTTTACATGTTTGGAAAGAAGATCGAGAATCCGGTAGACGATCCGATCCTCAGACCATCATTAAATTCTGTAAAGGCAACTTATGATTTAGCACAGGATCCGCAGTATGAGGACCTGATGACTGTTGTTTCACCATACACAGGAGAAAGAATTAACCGTTTCTTACATATTCATCAGAGTACAACAGATCTGATGAACAAGGTTAAAATGCAGAGACTTCTGGGACAGCAGACGGCAGCTTGTTTCCAGAGATGTGTAGGAATGGATGCTTTCAATGCTACATTCAGCACAACTTATGAGATCGACAAAAAATATGGTACAAAATACCATGAGAATTTCTTAGCATATCTGAAGATGTGTCAGGAGAAGGACTATACAATTGATGGAGCAATGACAGATCCAAAGGGTGATCGTGGACTTGCACCACACGCTCAGGAAGATCCGGATCTTTACCTTCGTGTAGTAGAGCGTCGTCCGGATGGTATCGTTGTTCGTGGAGCAAAGGCTCATCAGACCGGTATCATCAACTCTCAGGAAGTAATCGTTATGCCGACTATTTCCATGGGACCAGATGACAAGGATTATGCAGTAGCATTTGCAGTACCTACTGATGCAGAGGGCATTCTTATGATTATCGGACGTCAGTCCTGTGATACAAGAAAGCTGGAAGGAAGCAGCATCGATGTAGGAAACAGCGAGTACGGCGGTGTTGAAGCACTTGTAGTATTTAACGATGTATTCGTTCCAAATGATCGTATTTTCCTGAACGGAGAAACAGAGTATGCAGGTGTTCTGGTAGAGCGTTTCGCAGGATACCACAGACAGAGCTACGGCGGATGTAAAGTAGGTGTAGGTGATGTCCTTATCGGAGCAGCAGCAGTTGCAGCTGATTACAATGGTGTTCCGAAGGCATCTCATATCAAAGACAAACTCATCGAAATGATGCATTTGAATGAAACCTTATATTGCTGTGGTATTGCATGTTCAGCAGAGGGACATCCGACAGAGTCCGGAAACTACATTATTGACCTGCTTCTTGCAAACGTATGTAAACAGAATGTTACAAGATTCCCATATGAAATCGCACGTCTGGCAGAGGATATTGCCGGTGGTATTGTTGTTACAGCACCGTCAGAGGCAGATCTTAAGAGCCCGATCGTTGGAAAATATGTAGAGAAATACCTTGTTGGCACAAAGGGCGTAACAGTTGAGAATCGTCTGCGTATCTTAAGACTGATCGAGAACCTTTGCCTTGGTACTGCAGCAGTTGGATATCGTACAGAATCTATGCATGGTGCAGGATCACCGCAGGCACAGCGTATCATGATTTCCCGCCAGGGCAACCTTCCTATGAAGAAAGCTCTTGCAAAGAAAATCGCTAAGGTTGTTGAATAATACAAACAACCTAGGAGGGCATCATGAGCTGGAAGGAGACATACGAATCAAGAATTATGCCTGCTGAAGAGGCGATTAAGCTGATCAAGTCAGGTGAGCGTGTTTGTCTGGGACATGCGGTAGGAATTCCTACTTATATTACAGATACGATGGTTGACCACATGGAAGATTTTGAAAATGTAGAAATTTTCCAGATGGTTCCTATGGGAAACAGCAGATTTTCTGCTCCCGGAACCGAGGGTCATTTCCGATTAAATACAGCCTTTGCAGGTGGATTAAACAAAAAAGATATCGTAGAGGGACGTGCTGATTTTACACCGTGCTATTTTAACGAAGCACCGGCTATGTTCGATACGTATCTTCCACTGGATGTAGCCATCATTCAGGTTACACCACCGGATGAGCATGGAATGGTAAGCACAGGTGTTTCTGCTGACTATACAATTCCAGCTGCAAGAAAAGCAAAGAAAGTTATCGCAGAGGTAAATCCTCAGATGCCAAGAACACATGGAGATACAGCTCTTAGTGTAGAAGACATCGATGCTTTTGTAATCAATGAGCATCCGGTACTTGAGCTTCCAGCAGCAAAGATTGGCGATGTTGAAAAGGCAATTGGTGAAAACTGTGCAAAGCTGATCAAAGACGGTGATACACTTCAGCTTGGAATCGGAGCAATTCCGGATGCAGTTCTTCTTTTCCTGAAGGACAAAAAAGACCTTGGAATTCATTCTGAAATGATTTCAGACGGAGTAGTAGAGTTGGTTGAGGCGGGTGTTATCACAAACAAGAAAAAGAATTTCCATCCTGGAAAGAGTGTCGTAACATTCCTTATGGGATCGAAACGTCTTTATGATTATGGAAACGATAATCCTGCTTTGGAAATGCTTCCTGTAGATATCGTAAATAATCCATATGTGATTGCACAGAATGATAATCTGGTATCCATTAATTCCTGTGTACAGGTTGACTTTAACGGACAGATTTCTTCTGAAAGTGTAGGAATTACTCAGATATCCGGTGTTGGCGGACAGGTTGATTTTGTTCGCGGCGCAAAGATGAGTAAGGGTGGACGTTCCATTATTGCGATCGGATCAACAGCAGCAAAGGGAAAAATTTCTAAGATTGTACCTGTTTTGGATGAAGGTGCAACAGTAACTACATCCAGATGTGACGTGGATTACGTTGTTACAGAGTATGGTATTGCACAGCTGAAGGGAAAATGCCTCAGACAGAGAGCACATGACCTTATTTCCATTGCACATCCTGACTTCAGACCAAGCCTGATTGAGGCTTTTGAAGCAAGATTTAAATGCAAATATGAATAATTCGTAATAAAAAGTTTCAAGATGAGGCGGGAGAAATTCCGCCTCATTCTTATAAAAAGGCAAATGCTGGCCAATCGTGAAAAGAAAGGTAAGAGGGAATAAAGATGAAGGCGGAAGATGCGAAAATCATAGATGAAATTTTAGATCAGGAGGTAAGACCGAAACTGTTAGAGCACCAGGGAAATATAGAACTGGTTGACATTCACAACGATATTGCGTATGTCAAAATGACAGGTCATTGCAGCGGCTGTCCTTCTGCAGTATATACCTTAGAAAGTATTGTAAAGGAAGAACTGTTAAAGAAAACAGATATCGTCAAGGATGTTAAGCTTCACCAGGAAGTCAGCGAGGATTTGATAAATTTTGCAAAGCAGATTTTAAACAAAGAGGTTCAAGTATAAGAAGGTTTCTTTTGTTCTATATTTACTTTTGACAACAGTTATGGAAAATGTGTGCAGATACAGCGAGTTAGCTAAAGCTAACTTTGTGAAAGCGAAAGAAAACCGTTAGAAAAAACAATTAAAAGAAAGAAATGAAAGTTTTATTGGTCAAAACGTACAAGGTAAAGAGCGAAAGGAAAAATTGTTTTTCCAAAAATCTTGACTTTAGGTATGTTTCGTACCATAATACCTTCATGGGTGATGAGGTATGAATTTTTTCATACAAAAGTATGGGAGTACTGTAATGAGAAAGGAATGGGGACGCCGGTTTGGGGTTCCTTTTTATTTTGTTAAAAAAGTAACAATACCTCTTCTGATATGCTTGCTGGCCTTTGGAAGTATGGCAGGCTGCAATGTATCAGAAGAAAGTTGTGCAGAATCTACTGTGTTTCTAATGGATACGGTTATTACACAAAAATGGTACGGAGAGAATGCACAGAAGACTTGTGATGAAATAGAAGCCGCTCTAACAGATCTCGAAAAAAGAATATCTATATATATAGAAGACAGCGAAATAGCGAAAATCAATGCAGCAGCAGGAAAGGAATATGTTTCGGTTTCCGATGATGTATATGAGATGATCAGCAGAGTAAAAGATTTGTCGGAGCAATCCGGTGGGATTTTTGATCTGACGATCGCTCCCTTGGTTTTGCTTTGGGATATTACAGGAGACAATCCACATGTCCCACAGCAAGAGGAAATTGATGAGGCATTGACTAAGATCGATTACCGAAAGGTACTTCTAAATGAGGAAGACAAATCCGTGATGCTGGAGGATGAAGGCATGCTTCTGGACATGGGTGGCTCGGCAAAGGGCATGGCCGCCAGTGAGATGCGAAGCATTGCAGAAGAAAATCAGGTCAACGGGTATCTTTCTATCGGAGGAAATATGCTGGTAATCGGAAAGAAGCCGGACGGTACTGATTTTAAGATTGGGCTTCGCGATCCGAACGGAGATGCAAATGATTATTTCGGTACGGTGGCAATCGATGGCTATACAATGGCTACATCGAGTCCTGTAGAACGCTATTTTGAAGAAGATGGAAAGATTTATCATCATATTCTGAATCCCTTTACCGGATACCCTGGGGAGACAGATTTGCTGTCTGTTACGGTTATATCAGAGGATGGTCTTTTAGCGGATACCTTATCTACCACCATATTCTTGAAGGGCAGTGATTGCCTGGAAGAATATATGAATCGGGACGATTGTATGGTGCTGGCTGTTACTGACGACAATAAAGTTTATGCATCGGACGGATTTTGGGATCTGCTTACACCAACAAATACGCAGACCTACACTTTTTGTTCCGATTGAAATAAAATTAAAAGCATGAAAAAAAGAGATGAGGAGGTGAGTTTTCCTTTGAAGCAATTAAAAGGCGTAAAAGTGCCGCATTTTAAGCATACGACCCATGAAAAACCGATTCGGATGTCAGTTCCGACTAAGGTTAGAATTCCAATGGCGATGCATATCGGCGCTCCATGTAAACCTGTTGTAGGCAAAGGAGACGAAGTAAAGGTTGGACAGTTGATTGGTGAACCTGCAGGATTTGTAGGTGCTCCGATTCATTCCTCTGTTTCCGGAACAGTAACCGGAATCGAGAATGTTCAGTTGTTCAATGGTAGCTTTCCGGCTATTGTAATCGAAACAGATGGACAGCAGACTGTCTGTGAAGAGATTCAGCCGCCTAAAATTACTGACACAGAGAGTTTTCTGGCAGCAGTAAGAGCCAGTGGACTTGTAGGACTTGGCGGTGCAGGCTTCCCAACTAGCGTGAAGCTGACAGTAAAAGAACCGGGAATGGCAGAGTATTTGGTTATTAACGGTGCAGAATGTGAACCGTATCTTACATCTGACTTTACAACAATGACAGAAAATACCGAAGATATGATTACCGGTATTCAGTATGTTCAGAAATATGTTGGAATGAAGCATGTAATCATCGGTATTGAAGACAACAAACCGGAAGCAATCAAGCTTTTCCGAGAGAAGGCATCTCAGATAGGTGGAGACTTTACCGTAAAAGCACTCCCAGCTATGTATCCACAGGGCGGTGAGAAAGTTCTGATCTATAATTGTACCGGAAGAGTTGTTCCGGCAGGCAAGCTTCCTTTGGATGTTGGCTGTGTTGTTATGAATGTTACTTCTCTGGCTGTACTTGGCAATTATATTAAGACAGGTATGCCGCTTGTAGAAAAGTGTGTAACCATCGATGGTTCTGCCGTAAATAAGGCAGGAAAGGTGATCGCTCCGATTGGAACTAGCATAAAGGATGCAATCGATGCACTGGGCGGTTACAAATGTCCACCGAGAAAAATCCTGATGGGCGGTCCTATGATGGGTATGGCAATC
Organism: bacterium; assembly: GCA_963624695.1. GTDB lineage: Bacteria > Bacillota > Clostridia > Lachnospirales > Lachnospiraceae > Alectryocaccobium. Next base: position 13,348 of record CAVFRH010000080.1, on the reverse strand, counting down.
CCGACAGATGAAAATCCGATTGTAAAGAATACAAATGGTATTCTTGCTTTCGATGAGAAGGATGCTATTTTGCCGAAGGAAACAGAGTGCATAAACTGCGGAAGATGTGTAGCAACCTGTCCGCTCAGTCTTATGCCGAACCGGATTTCAAGAGCATATAAGATCAAAGATGTTGAACAATTAAATGCGCTTGATATCAGAACCTGTATGGAATGCGGATGCTGCTCTTATGTATGTCCTGCAAAGAAGGATCTTGTGGGAACAAATAAGCTGGCAAAAGCATTAGTAAATAAACGATGAGGAGGAAAAACGATGAATGAAGAACAATTGATTGTCAATTTTGCCCCTCATATTCGTGCAAAATATTCCACACAGACGATTATGAGGGACGTTATTATTGCCCTTATTCCGGCACTGATTGCAGCAGTAATTCATTATGGTCCATATACACTGGCTATTGTTGCAGTTTGTGTTGCAGTGTCTATGATCTGTGAATATATCATGGACAAGATTCTGAAAAAGGAAAATACCCTGCATGATCTTTCTGCAGTTGTAACAGGTATTATCCTTGCTTACTGTCTTCCGGCAGGAGCACCGCTTTGGCTGGCAGCCTTTGGTGCGGCAATTGCAATTATTATTGTAAAACAGCTTTTCGGCGGAATCGGACAGAACTTTGCAAACCCGGCATGTACCGCAAGAATTATTCTTTTTATTTCTTTTGCAAGCTACATGGCACCGTGGAGCTCCAGCGGAACAGATATCATTTCCGGTTCTACACCACTTTCCACAGGAACTGCTTCCTATATGGATCTTTTCCTTGGAAATATCGGCGGATCCCTGGGAGAAACCTGTAAGCTGGCTCTTTTGATCGGACTTGTTTATCTTCTGGCTAAGAAAATCATTACTTGGCATACACCGGTAGCCTTTGTTGCAACCGTATTTGTGCTGAGTGCAGCTGTAGGAGCAGATCCGGTTTACGCAATCCTTTCCGGTGGTGTATTCCTTGGAGCTTTCTTCATGGCAACAGATTATGTAACAAGCCCTTCTACCAGAATGGGACGTGTGATCTTTGGTATTGGATGTGGAGCAATTACAGTGCTGATCAGACAGTACTGCAGCTATCCGGAAGGTGTTTCCTTCTCCATCCTGCTTATGAATATCCTTGCACCGCACATTGAAAGATTGACATCATCGAAATCGTTTGGAGGTGCTAAGAAATGAAGAAAAACGGATTTGTAGCACCTGTAGTGGTACTTACTATTATATGCTTGGTGGTAGCAGGACTTCTTGGATACATTAATTCCATTACAGATCCGATTATCACAGAAGCAAATGCGAAGTCAGCAGAAGAAGCAAAGAAAGAGGTTCTTCCGGATGCAGATTCTTTTACAGATGTTTCCACAGATAACCTTCCGGAGGAAGTTGTAACAGCCGCTCTTGCAGACAATGGAGCAGGTGCTGTTTACATCCTGGACGGTGCCGGATATGGCGGAACAATGGAGATCATTGTCGGAATCAGTTCAGACGGAACCATAACAGGTACCAAGGTTCTTTCACACAGTGAGACTGCAGGTCTTGGAGCCCGTGTCGCAAATGAGGATTTCCGTTCTCAGTTTGTTGGTGAAGATTCAAGCCTGTCTGATGTTGAACTGATCAGTGGATCAACAATTTCTTCAAAATGCTTTAAGAATCTTGTAGAGGCAGCCTTTGAAGCAAATGATATTCTGGCAGAGGAGGGGAACTAAACCGTGGAAAACAAAAAAAGCAAACTGAGCATTTTGACTGCGGGCATCATTAAAGAAAATCCCGTTCTTGTGCTTATTCTTGGAACCTGTCCTACACTGGCAGTAACAACATCTGCCATAAACGGTGCAGGTATGGGTCTTGCAGCCGCTATCGTATTGATCGGCTCAAACGTAGTTATTTCACTTTTAAGAAATGTAATTCCGGATAAAGTACGTATACCATGTTATATCGTTATCATAGCCGGATTCGTAACAGTTGTGCAGATGCTTTTGCAGGCCTTTATACCAAGTCTATATGAGGCCTTGGGTCTGTTCCTGTCATTGATCGTTGTTAACTGTATTATTCTTGGACGTGCAGAGGCATTTGCAAACAAGAATACAGTATTTGATTCTTTACTGGATGCAATCGGAATGGCAATTGGATTTACCTTTGCTCTTGTAGTAATGGGTGTAATCCGTGAGGTTCTCAGTGCCGGTACGATTTTCGGAATTCAGTTAATACCGGATGGTGTTCCGACCATATCTATCATGGGTCTGGCACCGGGCGGATTCTTCGCTTACGGATGCGTAATCGCAGTGATCAACAAGCTGACAAAGGGAAAAGGTGTAAAAAAGAAAAATTCAGACAGCGAAGGCTGTGCCGGCTGTGATGCCTGCGGTGCCGGAGCACAGAAAGGGGGATGTGACAAATGACAGGGTTTATAGCAATTCTCATCACATCTATCCTTGTTGAGAACTATGTATTATCAAAATTCCTGGCAATCTGTTCATTTCTGGGAGTTTCCAAAAACTTAAAATCTGCAATGAGTATGTCTATCGCGGTTATCTTCGTAATGTTGGTTGCAACCGCAGTTACCTGGCCGGTTTACTACTTCATTTTGGAGCCAAACAATCTGGCATACCTGCAGACCATCGTATTTATTTTGGTTATTGCTGCTCTTGTACAGTTCGTAGAGATGTTTATTAAGAAATCATCTCCTTCTCTTTACAGCGCACTTGGAATTTTCCTTCCGCTGATCACAACAAACTGTGCAGTTCTTGGTGTAGTAGTACTTAACATTACAAAGTCCTACAATTTTGCAGAGTCTATGGTAAACTCTCTTGGCGCAGGTGTCGGCTACATGGTAGCAATGTTCCTGTTCAACGGAGTCAGAAGCAAGGTAGATAATGCAGATGTTCCGGAATGCTTCAAGGGCGTACCGATCACACTGTGTGCAGCATCTATTGTATCCATTTCATTTATGGGATTTACCGGTCTTGTAACCGGACTGTTTGGTTGAGGAGAGAGAGCGTATGAACGGAGTAGTTATTGCTATTATAGTAGTTGCGCTCATAGGTCTCATCTGCGGAATTATGCTTTCTGTAGCATCCAAGTTGATGGCGGTACCGGTAGATGAGCGTTTTGAGCCGGTTAGGGAATGCCTTCCGGGCGCAAACTGTGGTGCCTGTGGATTTGCAGGATGTGATGCTTATGCAAATGCACTGTTAGAGGATCCGAGTATCGGAGCAAACAAGTGTGTACCTGGTGGTGCAGCTGCAGCAAATGGTATTGCAGCAGTTCTTGGAATTGATGCGGGAGAAGTTATCCCAATGGTAGCAAATGTAGGCTGCGGTGGTGACTGCAACAATTCCGGTGAAAAATACCTGTGGCAGGGAGACAGAACCTGTAAGGGCGTAAAGATGATGTTCGGTGGAAAGAATATCTGTCCATTCGGATGTCTTGGATATGGAGATTGTGTAGAGGTTTGTCCTCAAAATGCAATCAGTATTATTGATGGAATTTCACGTATTGACATGGAACGCTGCGTAGGCTGCGGTATGTGCTTTAAAGAATGTCCGATGGGAATTATCAAAATGATCCCGAAGGATGCAAAAGTTACGATCGAGTGCAGCAACAAGACAAAGGGCAAGGTTGCCATGAGCGTCTGCAAGGTCAGCTGTATTGGCTGCGGAAAATGTGCAAGAGGATGCCCGGTTGGTGCAATTGAAATGGTCAATGATCTTCCGGTAATTGATTATGAGAAATGTGTAGGATGTAGAAAATGTGCATCTGAGTGTCCGCGTAAATGTATTGAAATTGTACGAGGCGGAATCATTTAAAAAAATCACTGCAGAAAACGTGCCGTCGGCACGTTTTCTGTCGTTTAGGGGAAAAGCTTTTCATTTGACAAAAAGAGGGTATAAAGTTATTATATTCGGATAAAAGCTTTGAAAAAAGGAGATTGAATATAATATGAAAAAGAAAATTTTTGCAATTGCTGCAATTGCGGTGCTTGCTTTTTCCTTTGGAGGATGTACCAATACAACCACAAAAATTTCCAGTGAGATTGGAATGGCAAATCCGTGGGAGGATGTGGACAGCCTTTCTGCAGCCGAAGAAAAGATAGGTTTTGAAATGGAAGTACCTGAGGATGCCTTTGATGAAGTAAGCAGTTATCGGGTATGCGCAGGATTAAATGAAATCGAAGTTCAGTATGAAGATGGATCCTATATTCGAAAAGCAAAGGATGACGGAGATATCAGCGGTGATTATTCAGAATATAAATATACACAGGATGTAACAGTAGGAGAAAACACCGTTACCTTAAAGGGAGACTCAGAGGATGAAATTTCCCTGGCAATCTGGATTTCCGGTGATTATTCTTATGCAGTGGGAGCAGGTGAAGCAGTAGATACACAGACCATGTCATCTATTGTGGAAGGTGTAAATTAAAAAGAGAAGGGTTGTCGCACAAAGACAGTGCATCAACCCTTTTGTTTTATATAGAAAACACAGGAAATGCAAAAAAAAAGACAGGAGGATAGATCGGTGCATAAAAAATTCGGAACATTATTATCTTATCTTGCCATTATTCTGGGAGCTGTCTTGGCCAGCTTTTCAGTAGCCTGTATTTTGCTGCCAAATGATGCGATTGACTACGGAACAGCCGGCATCGCCATTCTGATCAGCAAGCTTACAAATGCCAATCTTTCCATGTGCGTGTTTCTGGTTTTTTTGCCCTTTTTATTTGCCGGCTGCATTTGTCTTGGAAAGAACTTTCTTGGAAAAACGGCAGTGGGTTTTGCAGTATATACATTAGGGCTTGATTTCTTTGAGAAAATCCCCTTTGAGCTGGATACGGAGCATTTCATAGCGGTAGTGATCGGAGGAGCAATTTTAGGACTTGGACTTTCTTTGATTTTGCGAAGCGGTGGCTGCATTGACGGTTCGGAAATTTTTGCCAATATTATTGTCAATAAGATCTACAAGAAAACCGGAAAAGATTACAGTATTTCAACCATGCTGATTGCATTTAATATGTGTGTTTACGCAGCAGTCTTTTTGCTGATGAATCAAAATGCAGCTATGATGAGTCTTTTGGTTTATTTCGTGGCTACCTTCATTATTGACCACTTTACAGATCACTATGAGGCCATTAAGCAGATTACCATTATTACCAAAAATCCGGAGAAGATCATTCGTGAGATTAAAGATCAGTTAAATAAAACCTGCACGATATTTGATTCTACAGGAGTCATTGCAGGAGAAAATAAAACACTGATCTGCTACGTTAACTATTTTGAGCTGCAGGAGGTGAAAAAGATTATATCGAAAAATAAAGGAACCTTCAGTACAGTATCAACGATAGATGAAATTTTACGATAAAAGAAAATGCCCTTGCAGAGAAAGGTCTCTGCAGGGGCTTATTTTATGTGAAGCATGTTTCTTATAGTCTGCTTTGAAACTCACGAACCTGTCTGGGGGTAAGTCCGTAAATTTCCTTAAAGAGTTTGTTGAAAAGCGTTTGATTGCGAAAGCCGCTTTCGGTCATAATGTCAAAGATGGACAGGTCGGTGGTGGTTAAAAGCCGTCCGGCTTGGGAAACGCGGACTTCGTTCAAATAACGAAGAAAAGAAATCCCCATAAATTTTTTGAAGAAGCGGCAGAAGTATTCTTTACTGAAGCCGCTTTTTTGAGCCATTTCATCGAGACTGATGGGTTCTTTATAGTGTTCGATGACATATTTGATGATTTCCCGGATGGTATCATTTTGCTGGTTCTGTCCTTTGGTAGAGGTCGGTGGAGTGTAGATTGAAAAATGATCAATTAGTTCAGCAAGCATTAAAAGTGCGGTTCCATCGATACGCAGGGAATTGGTATCTTTCTTTTCAATGCAGCTGCGTGTTAAGTCTCTGGCCAGTTGACAAAGATGGATGTAACGGGGAGAGTTTGGGCTGTTTATGGGAAGAGGATGGCAGCAGATTTTGTAAAGCTCTAAATCCTGACAATAAAGGGACATCTGCTTTTTATCTACATGCATGCAAAGGTACATGTAGAGAGGAGATCTGGCATGAATAGAATGAACCTCCTTGGAATCAAAAACAATCAGTTGGTTTCGTTCAAGAGAGATTTTTTCATTGCCGACATGAATATCTACATTTCCGTTAAGACAAAAAAGTATTTCCATTGTTTCGTGCCAGTGCATAGGAACGTATGGATTTTTCATAGAACCTACGTGAACCTGTATTCCAAGATTTCCCATAGGCTTTAAAGCTTCGTGATATACCTTTGGCATGTATTCTCCTTTTGAAATCTGAGTAAAACGCATGTAAAAGACACAGAAAATGTCAATATCCTAGTAAAACACGATAATTATATCACTGGAATAAAAGGAGAATCAAGATTATTATACTGGCATAAAGAGGAACAGAAAAACAAGAAAAAGCTTATATAGAAGTTAAGTTAGGAGAGATAAAAATGAGTACAATCGCAATGACAAATGATGTAGTAATGAACAGCAACACAAGCAAGAGAATGACATTAGTAGATCGTTTTAAAAAATATATTCTTGAAAATGCAGATACACTGGGTGCAGCAGGTCAGACAATTGCAGGCAATCCGACAGCAGTGAAGTCCATTATGGAAGCAAGAGAAAATCGCTGATTCATCTTTAAGATTTTGCATAACACAATACGCAGAAAAGCCCATGGTTTTGCCGTGGGTTTTTTTGTTTCCAGGAGTTGAAAAATGTTCGGATTTATACAAAATGCTTTAAAAAATATGGCATTTACGCAGAATTTTATTAAGAGTTCCGAAAAATACAGCGGTGTTCCGAAAAATACAATTTTTACAAAGGCTTATGGCATATGATTCAGAACAAGAAAAGTAAATAAAGAGCAATCAGACAAGGGCGTCTATGCGATCCGTAAAGGAAAAGCATAGATGCCTTTTTTGCAGAAAAATGAAAAGAAAATGTGGAGGCAGGAAGGTATGGCAAACAGAATTGCAGAGCATCCGATATTGGGCGTTCAGGAAAAGGGAAAGTTGATTACATTTTATTTCGATGGGAAAGAAGTGGAAGGCTATGAAGGGGAACCCATTGCAGCAGCCTTAAAGGCGGCAGGTCTTATGGTACACAGATACACGAAGAAAGAGCACAAGCCAAGAGGAATCTTTTGTGCCATCGGAAGATGTACAGACTGCGTTATGGTAGTGGATGGAGTTCCAAATGTAAGAACCTGCATTACCCCGCTTAAGGCAGGCATGGATGTAAAAACACAGTATGGCGTAAGTGAAAAGCCTTTTGAAGAACAGTAGGAGGAATGGTCATGGAAAGATATGATTTGATAATTGTAGGTGCTGGTCCATCCGGACTTTCTGCTGCAGTAGAAGCAGCAAAGAGAGGCTTAAAGGTACTGATGTTTGATGAAAATGAAAAACCGGGCGGACAGCTTTTTAAGCAGATTCATAAATTTTTCGGTTCCAAGGAACACAGAGCAAAGATCAGGGGATTTGTAATTGGACAGCAGCTGTTGGATGAGGCAGCAAAGGCTGGAGTTGAGGTGCTATTGAATGCCACGGTAATCGGACTGTATCAGGACAAGGAAGTGCTAGTAAAGATCGGAGACGGAATACATCATTATAAAGGCGATGCGGTAATTATTGCGACAGGTGCTGCGGAAAACATGGTTACCTTCCCTGGCTGGACACTTCCGGGTGTAATCGGAGCCGGAGCTGCCCAGACAATGATGAATCTTCATGGTGTTCTTCCGGGCAAAAAGGTTTTGATGCTGGGTTCCGGAAATGTAGGACTGGTTGTTTCCTTCCAGCTGATGCAGTGCGGCTGTGAGGTAGTAGCACTCGTAGATGCTGCACCGAGAGTCGGAGGTTATGGAGTGCATGCTTCCAAGGTCGCAAGAACCGGAGTCCCCTTCTATCTTTCTCATACGATTGTAAAGGCAGAGGGCGAGAAACAGGTTACAGGCGTAACCATTGCAGAGGTAGATTCTAAATTCCAGTTTATTCCGGGAACAGAAAAGCATTTTGATGTAGATACCATCTGCTTGGCAGTAGGACTTTCTCCTATGTCCCAGCTGTTGAAAATGGCAGGCTGCAAAATGGAGGACAATCCAAAACGGGGCGGACAGGTTCCAATCTGTGATGAATACGGAAGAACATCTCTTCCTGGAGTCTTTGTTGCAGGCGATGTTTCCGGAATAGAAGAGGCTTCCTCCGCTATGATAGAGGGACGCATGGCAGGAATCGCAGCAGCAGAATATCTTGGATATATTGAAGAAAAAGAGATGGATGATTCCTTGAAAGAGCTGGATAAGGCCCTGGATGGACTTCGTCAGGGAATGTTTGCACCCAAGAATAAAGGCAAGGCAGTTGAGTTTACAGAGGAAGGGATTCCGGTATCTCAGAACCTTTTGAAAAAAGGGTATGTTGCGGATGATGAAATCGAAAACTTCCCGGGAGTTACCCACAAAGTTGGCGTGCATCCGGTAATGGAATGTACACAGAACATACCATGTAATCCTTGTCAGGATGCCTGCCCGAAGGGATGCATTTCCATCGGAGCAAATATAACCTCCCTGCCGATCGTAGTAGAGGGCTCTCAGTGTATAAACTGCGGTATGTGTGTAGCAAGCTGTTCCGGCCAGGCCATTTTCCTGGTAGATGAGGATATGGGAGACGGAAGTGCTCAGATCACCATTCCATATGAATTCCTGCCTCTTCCGAAAGAGGGAACAAAAGGAGTCGGTCTTGGAAGAGACGGAAAGCCGGTTTGTGAGGCAACGGTTGTAGGTGTAAAGAGCAGCAAGGCTTACGATAAGACAAATCTGCTGACCATAAAGGTAGCAAAGGAATATGCAATGAAAGCAAGATTTTTCAAGGCTATTTAAGGAGGAAGAGTATGAATTCAGTGAATGATAGATCAAGAGATATCGGACCCTTTCAGGAGGGACCGGATGACGATATGCTGATCTGCCGCTGTGAGGAGATTACAAAGGGAGAAATCAGAAAAGCAGTTCATGAAGGAATGTGGACATTGACAGAGATCCGAAGATATTTAAGAACTGGTATGGGTCTTTGTCAGGGACAGACCTGCAGCAAGCTGGTAAAGGGAATCGTAGCAAGAGAACTGGGAGTTTCTCCGGCAGAGCTTGAGCCGGCTACATCCAGAGTGCCGATGCGGCCAATTGAAATGCAGGTATTTGCAAATGAAGAAGAGGAGGGAGCCCATGAATAATACAGCAGAGGTAATTGTAATCGGCGGTGGCATAATCGGCTGCGGAATCAGCTACTATCTTGCAAAGCAGGGAGTAAAGGTCATTTGTCTGGAGGGCTCGGATCACATAGGAAACGGAGGCTCCAGCAGAAACGGTGGAGGTGTAAGACAGTCCGGAAGAGATCCAAGAGAGCTTCCCCTTGTTATGTATGGAATTAAAAATTTCTGGCCCACTCTTTCGCAGGAACTGGAGGTAGACTGTGAATATCATCAGGACGGAAATTTAAGACTTGGAAAAAACGAAAAACACAAGCAGATTCTGCAGGGACTGACAGATAGGGCAGTAAAGGTTGGTCTTGATGTAAGGATGATCGATGGAGATGAAGTAAGACAGATTAACCCATACCTTTCAAATGAGGTTACCTGTGCCAGCTGGTGTCCTACAGACGGTCATGCAAATCCTTTAACAACAACGCTTGGCTACTATAAAAGCGCAAGAAGATTAGGTGTGCATTTTATTTCCGGAGAGAAAGTTGTAGAATTAAAGAAGATTAAGGGAAAGCTTCGTCAGGTAATCTGTGAAAGCGGAGATGTATTCGAAGGAGATACTGTTGTATTGGCAGCAGGATATGCTTCCAGAAAAATTGCAGCGACAGTAGGAATTGACATCCCGATGCAGCAGGTTCTGCTGGAGGCATTGGTCACAGAGGCACAGCCTCATATGTTTGACCAGATGCTTGGAACGGCGGAGGCAGACTTTTACGGACATCAAAGCAAGCATGGTTCCTTTGTATTCGGAGGATCTTCCGGATTGGAAAACTTTACGAAAGATAACGGAACTCCTATTTGTTATCCAAAAACAGCACCTTGTATCTGCAGGGGAATCATTAAATATTTTCCGGATCTTGCAAAGGCAAAAATCGTAAGAAACTGGGCAGGCTGGATCGATCAATGTGCAGATGGCGTTCCGGTTTTGGGAAAGGTTTCTGAGGTTCCGGGACTTGTACTTGCCTGTGGCTTTTCTGGACACGGCTTCGGAATTTCACCTGGAGCTGCACACCAGATCGCACAGCTCATAACAAGCGGAAAAACAGATGTAGATATCAGTGCATTGCGATATGATCGTTTTAAGGCAAAAGCTTGATGATTTTGGCAAGGAGAATGTAACTGTATGATATGGAAGAAGGATCGGCTGCGGCCGACTCAACCCTATCTGGTATTTAATACAATAGGCTTTCGACAGGAAATTTATCTGAAAAATGGGATTTCGCACTTTTACAGCTGCCATTTAAAGGAGAATACCAGCCTTTGTCTGGTACCGGACGGCTGCATTGACATTTTCTTCGAATACGGAGAGGATTCCATGCAGGGTTATGTCATCGGAACCAGACTGAAGTGTGACATAGAAAGTTTTAAAGATACCAGAGAAATTTTTGGGGTAAGGTTCATGCCGGGAATTCAGCCAGAACTGATCCGTTCGACCATGCGGGAGCTTTTAGAAAAAAAAATTCCCATTGAAGAGGTATTGAATTGTGATGGAAAGTGGCTCTCAGATATGGAGAGTGAAGCAGATTTTTCCAAACGAATCGATATCTTCCTGAAGGCCTATATGCAAAAGGAAAGAGAAAAGCCTGCCCCCTTTGGAAAAAAAGAAATTTTGAATTCCATAAAACAGATGGTTTATGATTCAGATGGAACCATTAAGGTGCATGAGCTTAGTGAGCAGGCCGGGTATTCCGAACGCTATATTAACCGCATCTTTATAGAAGAAATGGGTTTTTCACCGAAAATTTTCTGTAAGATTATCCAGTTTCAGCGAGCCTTGGAATTTTTGAATTATGGAGCACCGGATAAGATGACAGATGCAGCTGTTTTTCTGGGTTACTATGATCAGCCTCAGTTTATCCGGGATTTTAGCAGATATGCAGGAATTACTCCAAAAAAATATCTTGATCTGGTAAAAAAATACAATTACAGAAATAAAGTTCAAAGTGGTACGGATTTTTACAATTTATAGGATTATAAAGAAAATATACTGTATGTAAAAGAAAGACAAAGGCGTCTGACGGAAAAAGTCAGGCGCCTATTTTTACGCGAAGCATGTTTTCTGTAACTGTTTGAGGAGGAAAAGAAGATTATGGATTATCCGAAAATTGATTTTTTGTATTTAAGTGAGGATGATATGATCGCAGCCGGAGTAAAGGACATGAAGGGCTGCGTTGAGGCAATGGAGGAAATGTTCAAGCTTATGAAGGTAGGAAATTACCGCATGGGCGGAGCAAATGGAAATTCTCATGGCAGCATGGTAATGTTCCCGGAAAAGTCTGAATTCCCGGAAATGCCGGTAGACGGACCGGACAGAAGATTTATGGCAATGCCGGCTTACCTGGGTGGAAAATTCGATATGGCCGGAATGAAATGGTACGGCTCCAATGCACAGAACAGAGAAAAGGGACTGCCAAGATCCATTCTTATGCTGACCTTAAATGACAAAGATACCGGAGCACCGCTGGCCTTTATGTCAGCGAATATTTTGTCGGCTTATCGTACCGGCGCTGTACCAGGGGTTGGATTTAAGTATTTTGCAAAAGAGGATGCAAAAACAATCGGTATTGTAGGACCTGGTGTTATGAGTATGACAGCCCTTGCAGCAGCAGTTGCCGTTCGGCCAAGCATTGAAACCGTAAAGGTAAAGGGACGTGGAAAAGCTTCTTTAAATAAATTTGTGGAACATATGAAAAAAGATTATCCGAACCTGAATATCTATCCGGTAGAAACTATGGAGGAGGCAGTTCGTGACAGCGATATTGTTTCTGTTTCTACATCTACACCGACTGGAGATCCATCACTGTATCCTTACATTGCGGAAGAATGGATCAAGCCGGGCGCAATCATCGAGTCTACTGCAGCACTTCGTTTTGATGATGACTTCATTATCAATCGGGCAAGAACCGTTACAGACAACATTATGCTATATGAGGCATGGGAAGAGGAAATGAAGCCAAACGCTTACAACACAATTCCGATTCCTGCTGTTCACGTAGAGGATTTAATTGCAGAGGGTAAAATGAAGCCGGAACAGATCGATGATTTGGGTGATGTACTTCTTGGAAGAAAGCCGGTTCACAGAAAAGAAGGAGAAATCGTTGTGTATTCTGTAGGGGGAATGCCGACAGAGGACGTTGCCTGGGGAACTTGCGTATATCGAAATGCTCTGGAAAAGGGAATCGGAACAAAATTGAATCTCTGGGATGCACCAAAGATGATGGTTTGACTCAGCCGGCAAGCTTGACTGTGAATTTATGGAAGACCTTTACAAAACTTCCAACCAGAATCATGGAAGCAGCGGTACCCTCTCGAACACCGACAACCTTGTGTAGACAAAGAAGGGAAAAGAGCACAGCCAGTCCTACCAGAGAACAGTCAAAAAGAATTTTCATATTTCCAACGCTGATCTTGCTTTTCTGACAGACCGCAAGGACAAAGCCTTCGCCTGCAAGGGTGGAGGCTTTTGAGTCAACCTCCATGCTGACGCCCAGGGCAACGATCAGGATTCCAAGGCCGCAGTAGATCCATTGCTGCCAGTAGGAAGAATAGCTGACATTTGCCAAAAGACTCAAGGTCCAGTCAGACAGATAACCGAAAAGAATGGCTACAGGAATCTGTACCAGCTGCAGCCATTTAAAGTCCTTGCGTAAAATTAAGATCTGCAGGAAAACCAGTACACAGTGCATACACATGGTGAATTGTCCAAAGGTTAAAGGCAGGATACTGCTCATAACATATGGATAGCTGGATATAGGGGATGTTCCAAGCTCTGCTCTTATGGCGAAGGCAACTCCAATGGCCATAACAAAAAGGCTCAGGCAGAAGATAACCCATCTGCGGATGAGTTTACTGATATTTGATTTCATAGTTTTACTCCCTTATGATGAAAAAATATTTTAAAATAATCTGTTTATTATTATAAACTTCTGAAATAAACTGACTACTCCCCACGGCAAGCCGTGGAGGGTTCTCACTGCCAAGTTTAGCTTGTAATCGTACATCATTTACAGACTTTGGAATACAAGTGTAAATCTATTTGAGTAAGGACTTTTATTACCAAGC
>CAVFRH010000079.1:0-91002 GCA_963624695.1 bacterium | reverse complement strand
GTGTAAAGCTGCCATATTTTGCTGAAGGTATGTCTAAATATTTTGACCATACAATTTATAAGTTTGGTACTGCCAAGCTTGTAAATAAACATGGCAAGTATTTTTTACATATACCTGTAACCTATGGTGTCGAGAAAAGTGATATTTCTGACATCTGTAATGTTGTAGGTATTGACAGAGGTATTAACTTTGTCGTTGCCACCTATGATAGTAAACACAAGTCGGTTTTTGTCAGTGGCAAAGCTATTAAACAGAAACGTGCCAACTATTCAAAACTTCGGAAAGAACTTCAAATGCGTCAGACTCCATCTGCAAGACGAAGAATTAAAGCTATTGGTTCACGAGAAAACCGTTGGATGCAGGATGTCAACCACCCTACGATGTAACGCCACTTTAAGCAGTAATATTTATTGGGGTTAAAGGTCGGAGGCGGAAGCCGATACTACGACTGGGCAGTTACAAGCCCACTACCTTTAGGTGGTGGGTAGTTGACTTTAGGCATAAAGTGGTATTTAATAAATCAGTTTGCTTCGATAAATTTGGTCAGTCCCGGGCGAAGAGGCTTTACGAAGATTTTGATCAGAAAGCCGGTAAGGAGAGCGGCAATAACGGTACCTTCCCGTACACCGATGAGCTGTCCCTGAAAGAAAACAAGGGAAAGCACAACAGAAATGACGACAAAGGAGACATCCACTATAATTTTAAGGGTTCCGAAATCCTTGTGGCTTGTGTCGGAGATGGCTCTGACAAAGGATTCTCCTGCATTCATTACGGCAGAGGCAATGACATTAAAGCAGATGCCAAAGGCGACCAGAGCGGTTCCAATCAAAACGGTTATAATACGCAAAACATAAGGAGATTCTCCGGAAACTGGAATTGCAGAAAAAAGCCACACACCAAAATCTGTAAAATATCCAAAGAGGAAAGATACGATCAGCTGAAGAAAGAGCTGAATGATCTTGAAATTCTTTCGAAGGATCAAAATCTGCAGTAAGATCAGCAGACAGTTCCAAAGAATCAGCCAGTTTCCCAGGGTAAGGAACGGAAATTTGATGCTTAAAACATTGGCAACAGAGGATACCTGGGAAACACCCAGCTCTCCAATACGGGTAAATGCAACTCCTAAAGCGGAGATAAAAAGGCCAAGAGCGCAGAAGACATAGCGTTTGACCCATTCTTTTACAGAACGTTTTTCCATAATAACTCCCTTCTTTGATAGAAAAAACAATACGAATACCTTGCCATTCTAGGAGCAAAAAGAAAGATAGTCAAGAACGCATTCTTGGAATGCGTGTTGATAGGCAGAGCTGGAAAGAAGAAAAATCCTGTGGTAAAATCCATGGAAAAGCCTTTACTAGCGAAAGGAGCGAGAGTGAAAATGGAGGATTCTGCCAGATTTTTTTCAAACAAAAAATGTGAATATTATCCCTGTCACAAAATGGATGGGGATCTAAATTGTCTTTTTTGTTACTGTCCTCTTTATTCTTTAAAAAACTGTCCGGGAAATTATGAGATCAAAAAGATAAGGGAAAGAGAGATCAAAGTCTGTACGAACTGCACTTTTCCTCATCATGCAGAAAATTACGACAAAATAATTCGTATCCTAAGGGCAAATATGTAAGACAGCTGTCATATTATGCATTTAATATGACAGCTTCTTTATTATAATTGCGGAAAAAGCATGGAATCGATGTAAAGCCTGGAAAAGAGCTGGCTTTCTGCAAGAATGACTTCTCTGGAAAGCAAAGGGATTTTTTCAAAGCGGGAACGCTCGGAAGGGTACAGAGCGAAGAGCAGAGCACCGGCCAGAGAGGAATTTCCGACTGCTTCTGTTACCGGAAGCAATTCCTTTGGCAAAAGTCCGATTCCTGCCGCTTTTTCAATATTTAATTTTTTTCCGAAACCACCAGCCAGATACAGGTGGGAAATATTTTTATAGGAAAAGCCGCCGGATGCAAGCAGGGTTTCGATGCCTGCCCGAATGGCAGCCTTTGCCAGCTGGACTTCCCGGATGTCTTTTTGCGTAAAGAAAAGATCCGGAGAAAGAGGAAATCCGCTTTCAAAATAGGAATCCGCTAAGAGACCGCTTTCATCCGCAAGTTCATTTTTTCGCAGCTCATACACTGTTTCCAAGACACCGCTTCCGCATAGGCCCACCGGATTTTTTTCATCTATGGTATGGATTGAAGTGACAGAATCCTGAATGGATACAGAATCAATGGCACCTGGAATTCCGGCACAGCCGCAGCTGATGTTGCCGCCTTCAAAGGCCGGACCTGCCGCAGTAGAAGCCACCAGGATGCCATCCTTATTTCCAAGAGCCATTTCTCCATTGGTGCCAAGATCAAGCAAAAGACAAAGCTCAGAGCCCTGATCCATGCCGCAGGCTGCGATTCCGCTTACAATATCTGCCCCTACATAGCCGCTGATACCGGGAAGGTAGGTAATATTGTCTATGGTATGCAAAGAAATATCGGTTGGGGTATAGGGCGCTACGCCCAGTCCTTTGCAGGAAAGTCCTTCTAAAAGATGTAGCATAGTGGTATTTCCCGAAACGATAAAAGAAGAATTCTCTGTTTCACAGTCCATTTTTTTGGCAAGATTGCGGATATCATTGCAGATGGAACGACGAAGGGCAAGAGCAGCCCCCTTATTGGCGGCTTCAATTCGGGAAATGACATCTGCCCCCCAGCGCCTTTGATGATTTACTCCAGAGGCTGTTTTTAAAATTTTGTTGGTTAAGGGATTTGCAAGAGCTGCAGCCAGAGTTGTACTGCCGAGATCTAAGGCAATGATCGGCTGGGAAGGGGCTCCGGAAAAATCGGGTAAAGGTTCCGTGGAGCCTTGGAAAAAGTCTCTGTGAAAGTTGACTTCTGCCTGAATTTCCGCGGAAAGGGGAATCTGCACCTTCATGCCGGCAAGGGCCTTTTGTCTGCAGGCTAGCCGCCAGCCCTCATCCAGCTCTTTTTTTGAAAAAGTGGATTTTTCGAAAGAAGATACCGGAAGAGGGGTAGGAGCTGATAAAATATGCACTTTGCACTTTCCGCAGTTTCCACTGCCGCCGCAGGCAGCAGGAAGATCAATATTTTTATGTTGCAAATAAGTGAAAAGAGAGTCTTCAGAGGCTTCTATTTGAATCGTTTTATACACAAATACTCCTATAGGTCCTGTAAAGCTTACGACATGGAGGAAGAATTATCCTGCGGAAGCTGCTGCTTTACAAGATCTGTTTGATAACGGATTTTTTCAGTATCAGAATCTGTCATTTTATCGATTTTCTTGTTCCGGATCAATCGCTCTAAGGAGGAGATATCTCCCGTAAGAGTTCTTCGAACAGAGCGGTCTAATGTTTTTTTATTGTCCCGAATGTATTGTTGACCCTGGGCACAGACCCTTGATGCTTCACTGAGCAGATCTAGGCGTTCTCTGCGAACAGAATCCATACCTTCGTACTGTCTGGCTTCATTTACGGCTCTTTCAATGTCGGCATCGGACATATTGGAGGAAGCCTCAATGGTAATGTCCTTTTGACGGCCGGTACCAAGATCTTTGGCAGTAACCTTAACAATGCCGTTGGCATCAATATCAAAGGTAACTTCTATCTGAGGAACTCCTGCAGGAGCTCGGCGGATGCCGTTTAAGCGGAACTTTCCAAGAACAGTATTGTCTTTCGCAAAAGGTCTTTCACCCTGAAGGACCTTGATTTCAACGGAAGTCTGGTTGTTCATAGCGGTAGAAAAGATCTGGCTGTAACGGGCCGGAATGGTTGTATTTCTTCCAATTAGTTTGGTAGCGACACCACCCACTGTTTCAATGGAAAGGGTAAGAGGTGTAACATCCATCAGGATGATGGAGGAAGCGGTACCCGGAAGAGTTTCGCCGCCAAGCTTTCCGCCCTGAATGGCTGCACCGAGGGCAACACATTCATCCGGATTTAAGGTCTTGGAGGGCTCTTTGCCAAGCAGCTGTCGAACCTTTTCCTGTACGGCTGGCATTCTGGTGGAGCCGCCAACCAGAAGGACCATACCAAGCTCAGAAGGGGAAACACCGGCATCGGAAAGCACCTTGCGTACAGGCTCTTCGGTTCTGCGGATCAGATCTGCAGTAAGCTCTTCGAATTTGCTTCGGCTGATATCCATTTCCAGGTGGATCGGCTCTCCCTTTACGGTTGCTATAAAGGGAAGGTTGATGTTTGTTACGGTTTGGGAAGAAAGGGCTTTTTTGGCAGCCTCTGCAGCTTCCCGAATACGCTGCATCGCAACGATGTCTTTTGAAAGATTTATGCGCTGGGTGCGTTTGTATTCTTCTGCAATATAGTTGGTCAGGCGTTCGTCGAAGTCGTCACCGCCTAAGTGATTGTCTCCTGCAGTCGCAAGGACTTCGATCAGATTGTCACCGATTTCAATCAGAGAAACATCGAATGTACCGCCGCCAAGATCATAGACCATGATTTTTTGTGCCTGGCCGTGGTCGAGGCCGTAGGCAAGAGCAGCAGAGGTAGGCTCGTTGATAATGCGAAGAACGTTCAGTCCAGCAATTCGGCCTGCATCCTTCGTGGCTTGTCTTTGTGCATCATTAAAATAAGCAGGAACGGTAATTACGGCCTCCGAAACGGTCTGGCCGAGATAGCTTTCCGCATCTTTTTTCAGTTTTCCAAGGATCATAGCGGAAATTTCCTGAGGAGTATAGCTTTTTCCGTCGATTTTTAATCGATAGTTGCTTCCCATCTCTCTTTTAATAGAAGAAATGGTGCGGTCTACATTTGTGGCTGCCTGGCGCTTGGCAAGATCACCTACCAGACGCTGTCCTTCTTTTGTAAAGGCTACCACAGAAGGGGTAGTCCGAAGTCCTTCGGCACTGCTGATTACGGTAGGGCTTCCGCCCTCCATTACTGCCACGCAGCTGTTTGTTGTTCCAAGATCAATTCCTATTACTTTTCCCATGAAAGTCCTCCTGCATTTATATGCTGCCCCGTTTCCGTTCCGGAAGCAGGACGAGTGTTCCCTGTTTTCTTGTTTCATTCATATCGATCAAACGTTGATTGGAGCTGCCGCGAAATTGCAGTGCAATGTTTTTTTCTTTTTCAATAAAGGCGCCATCTACCAATACATCAATAAAAGAAAGCAGCTCAGAGGTTACCTCACAGAAAGGATGGCCTTTTTGGGAGGTAAGAGCCTCATAGGTGTATCCGCTGTAGGCCCAGATGTTTTTTTGAGGATACAGCGTTTTTACCTTTTTCAGCAAGGGAAGCAGAGCTCTTTGATTTTCCGGTTCAAAGGGATCACCGCCTAAAAGACTGAGGCCATCTATGTAATCCGGGGCCAGCAGCTCTAAAAGTGTTTTTTCGGTTTCGCAAGTATAGGGCTTGCCGTATTCAAAATCCCAGGTTTCCGGTTGAAAGCAGCCTTTGCAGTGGTTGCGGCAGCCGGAGACAAAAAGACTGATGCGAATACCGGCTCCGTTGGCAATATCGCAATTTTTTATGGCACCGTAATACATGTTTTTCCCCTCTCTGTTTCCTTCATACTCCAGAAAATTATAACGCGTGACAGGGGAATTTCCTAGTTAAATAATTATAAAGTCCAGGGAAGAATTTGTGAAATTATGCTCGATTTGCCAGAAAAAATTGATGTTTTTCTGCTTCTGATTTATAATTGCAAAAGTAGAGTTTAATATGGAATTTTGTGCCCGACAGACAGTATTTCGGGGGAAAAAAGAAATGTTTAGAATAGCAATATGTGACGATGATGCAGAGGATCTTTACAGGACAAGAAGCATTGTGGAAAGCTGGCAGAAAAAGACTGGGAAAGAGGAGATATCCTTTTCCACCTTTAAAGATTCGCAGAAACTTCTGGAAAGTCATAAAATAAAAGAATACAATCTTTTGATTCTTGATATTATCATGCCGCAAAAGACCGGTATTGAAATGGCCAGAGAAATCCGAAAAAAAGGTGATGACACCATGGTCATTTATATTTCCGCGACAACCAATTATGCAATGGAGGCCTTTGGCATACAGGCCCTCGGTTATATAGAAAAACCGGTAGACAGGCACACCCTTTTGGAACTTTTGGACAGGGCATGGCTTTTATATCAGGCCACACCGAAAAAGACCTTGAACATTATCAGCGACCGCAATCCGGTACAGATCAATATTTCAGACATTGTATACATAGAGAACAGTATGCGGATTGTAATCTATAAGCTGCGAAACGGAAAGGAGCTGAAGGTTAGCCGTAGAAGCGGAAGCTTTGAGGAGGCAATCAAGCCGGTTTCCGAGGAGGAAGCTTTTGTACAGGTTCATAAATCCTATTTTGTAAATATGCGATATATCAAAAGCCTGCAGGCGCAAAGCGTTTTAATGGATGACGGATCTGAGGTGCCGGTATCCAAACGGAAAATGGCTGAGCTGCGAGAAAAATACATAGAATATACATTTAGAAATGGAAACCCGGCATGATGGAATGGTCAGAATTTTTACATGTTGTTTATCGGATTTCGATGGCAGCAGAAATCGTCTTTATTCTTGCTTTTTTGCCCTTGAAAAAGAGAATGCTGCAGATGTTGCTTACAATAGAAGAAATATGGTTTCTGACAGCTGTTTTGGAATATGTGATGTTCAAATACTACTTCTATCACAATCAGATCTGTGGGGCTTTGATTACGCTTTTGGAAGTGGTAGTTCTTCAGGTGGGAGCACAAAGTCTCAGTATTTACAATGACTGGAGAACGGTTTTTACCACTTTCGCTGCATCGAACTTTGTTTTGGTAGGAAATGTGGATGCAATTATCATTTACTCCGTAACAGGAGAAGCGGTTATATCCATAGTTGCAGGAATTTTAATCCATACTCTGGTATTGATCCTGCTGGTCATCCTTCTTCGGGAGGACTTTCTTCAGGAAATGGCTTACCGAAAGAACAGCTGGCTTTCCATCTGTCTAATCCCAATTCTCTTTTATACAGTGATTTATTCTCTGATTCAGTGGCCCGGAAGGATTACAGATGATCCAAAGGTGGCAGTTACCTCTGTCCTGGTTTTGCTTTTAATGCTGAAGGTATATCACTTTGTAACAAGCGGCTGGAAAAAGGTCCGTATGGAGACAGAGCGGGTAAAGCAAGGCGAGACGATGGAGCAGCTTGGCCAGGAGCTTCTTCGGGAAGCAGAGGAAATTGCCGAAGGACAGAAGGCACTTGCCGTGGAAAGGCATGATCTTCGGCATTACTACAGACTGATGGATTCCTATCTGGACAATGGCCAGTACGAGGAAGCACATGACATGATAGCCAGGATGGAGGAGAGGCTGGATCAGAGAAAGAAGGAAACGCATTACTGCGAAAATGCAGTTGTAAACGGAATTCTTGGAATCTATGCAGGCAGAGCCGAAAATCAGGGCGTAAGCTTTCAGTGCAGGGCAGATGTTCCGGAGGATACACAGGAAACAAAAAATCTGGAATTTATAGCCATGCTCAGCAATCTGCTGGAAAATGCACTTCGGGCAGCAGAAAAATGCAAAAATGAAAAAAAGATGGAAGTGTACATTGTTCCGAGAAAGGAACAGATCATCTTCGAAATAAAAAACAGCAGCGACAAAAAAATAGAAATTTCCCCCAAAACAGGTCTTCCGGTGACGGAAAGCCGGCAGGGACACGGCTATGGACTGCTCAGTGTCAGCAATTATGCAAAGGATCATGGAGCCATCCTTCGTTTTAGCCAGGAAAATGATATGGTAACGGTTCGCTACATCAGCAATATGTAACAGAAAGATGAAATGGGAGAAGAGATAAATGCTGTATCAGATCAGTAATGGCGTTGTTGCTTTCGGTGATGACGTCATTTTATACGACATACAATTTGAAATTCGAAATACAGAAAAAATCGCAGTAGTAGGAAGAAACGGCTGTGGAAAGACAACCCTGCTGAAGCTGATTTCCGGAGAAATCGAGATGGACATCAGCGACGACAATCCAAATGCGGCAATTTCCAAGGCGGGAAATCCGGAGATCGGATACTTAAAACAGATTGCCTTCGACGATCTGGATATTACCTTAGAGCAGGAGGTTCGAAAATGTGTAGAGCCTATGATCCGCAGGAAAAAAGAGCTAGAGGATCTTGCACGGCAGTTAGAACGGGATCATTCACAGGAAATGATCAATCGTTATACGGCCATGGAAGAGTCCTTCCGGGAAGACGGAGGGTATTACTTCGAAAAGGAATACGAGGTAATGATCCGCAAGTTTGGATTTTCCGATGAGGAAAGGAAAAAGCCGCTGCGGGATTTTTCCGGAGGACAGCAGACGAAAATAGCCTTCATAAAACTGCTTTTGTCAAAGCCGGATATATTGCTTCTGGATGAGCCGACCAACCACTTAGATGTTACAACCATCGAGTGGCTGGAGGGATACCTGAAAAACTATCCAAAGGCTGTCGTTTTGGTATCCCATGACCGTATGTTCTTAGACAACATTGTAGACGTGGTTTACGAGATCGAATACGGAACCGCAAAGAGATATCCAGGGGACTATACGAATTTTACCCAACGGAAAAAAGAAAATTTTGAAAAACAGCTGAAGGATTATCAGGCACAGCAAAAGGAAATTGCGAGACTGCAGAAAATGGTAGACCGTTTTAAAAGTCATCCAACAAAGGTTTCCATGGCCCGTTCCAAGCAAAAAGCGATTGAACATATGGAGCTGATTGAAAATCCGGGACGCTATGACAACCGGACCTTCCATGCGAACTTTCAGCCGGAAGTGGAAACCGGAAACGATGTGCTGTTTGCAAGCAATCTGGAAATCGGATACGAAGAGGCACTTTCCACGGTAAATCTGGATCTGAAAAAGGGAGAAAAGCTGGGAATTCTGGGAGGAAACGGTCTTGGAAAATCTACTTTTCTGAAAACCATCGTAGGGCAGATCCCACCGCTTTCCGGAGAATACAAATATGGTGTTCATACGCAGGTGGGCTATTTTGACCAGCAAATGGCTCTGTATCGAAGCAATAAAAGCCTGATTCAGGATTATTGGGACGAGTTTCCGACTCTGACGGAGACAGAGATTCGAAGTGATCTGGGCGCCTTTTTGTTCAGTGGAGAAGATGTCTTTAAAAATGTAGACAGTCTTTCCGGAGGAGAAAAGGTCCGCCTGGCTCTTTGTAAGATTTTCAAGCGCAGACCTAATGTCTTGGTACTGGATGAGCCGACCAACCATATGGACATCGTAGGGAAAGAAACACTGGAAAGAATGCTGAAGGCCTATAAGGGAACTTTAATCTTCGTATCTCACGATCGTTACTTTGTAAAGCAGGTAGCAAGTCAGCTTCTTGTTTTCGAAAACGGTACGACGAACCTTTACCGATTTGGCTGGGATGAATATCAGGAAAAATTAGAGGAAGAGGCGAAAGCAAAGGAGGGAAGCTACCAGAAACAGCAGATCTTCGGAGCAAAAATCAGCAATAAGGGCACAGAAGGCAGCGTAGAAACAGAGAAAGCCTCTGCTGGAAAAAGTGCTTACAATTATGGAAAGGAGCGTTCCAGACTGGAAAAGAAGGTTCAGAAAGCGGAAAATCTTTTAATGGAAAAAGAAGAAAAGCTGGATGAATTGAAAAAGGAATTGAACAATCCGGCTCATCAGTCCAGCTATTCAAAGCTGACTGAAATACAAAATGAAATTGATGCCATGGAGGAAGAGGTCTTAAGCTGTATGGAGGAGTGGGAAAGCTTATCTACCCAGCTTGAAGAACTTCTGGCTAAGGGAAATTAAAAGAGGCTGCTGTATTTAGTTCTACGTAAACAATACAGCAGCCTTTAAATTTAATCTACATTCCAGCCGGAAAGGTAAGCCTTCTGCTCTTCTGTCAGGACATCGATTTTTAGTCCGTTGGCCAAAAGCTTGTATCTTCCGATTTCGTCATCTATGGAATCCGGAACATTGTAAACTTTTTTCTCCAGCTGATCCTTATGCTCTGCAAGCCACTTTAAGCTCAGTGCCTGTACCGCAAAGGACATATCCATAATCTCAGCCGGATGACCCATGCCGCAGGCAAGGTTTACAAGGCGACCTTCTCCAAGAACATTTAAGGTTCGTCCATCCTCTAAGGTGTAACCGATGATGTTATTTCTTCTTGTTTCACTTCTAACAGCCAGCTTCTTCAAAGCAGCAACATCCACTTCACAGTCAAAATGACCTGCATTGCAAAGAATTGCATTGTCTTTCATAACATCAAAATGTCTCTTCACAATGACATCCTTGCAGCCGGTTACAGTTACGAAAATATCTCCGTATTTGGCAGCCTCATCCATAGGCATGATGCGGAAACCATCCATGGTAGCGTCAAGAGCCTTAAAGGGATCAACCTCTGTTACAATGACATTCGCACCCATGCCTTTGGCACGCATGGCAGCTCCTTTTCCGCACCAGCCATAGCCGGCAATGACAACGGTTTTTCCGGCTACGATCAGATTGGTGGTATCCATAATGGCAGTCCATACAGACTGTCCGGTGCCGTATTTGTTGTCATAGTAATGCTTAGCCTTGGCATCGTTTACAGCCATCATGGCACAGGGAAGGATACCTTCTCTTTCTCTTGCCTTTAAGCGATGGATACCGGTGGTTGTCTCTTCGCATCCGCCAAGGAGACGGTCTGCATATTCGCTGCAGCGTCCGCCAAGAAGGTTGATCAGATCTCCGCCGTCATCGACAATGAGATCCGGGTGGCAGGAAAGGGTTTTTGCCAGAAGATCCTCGTATTCTTCAGGGGTTACCCCATAGATACCAAAAGTTTCAATGCCCATTTGTGCAACAGCTGCTGCAACATCATCCTGGGTGGAAAGAGGATTGCAGCCGGTAAGGTAAACTTCAGCACCGCCTTTTGCAAGGACAAGGCCAAGGTTTGCGGTTTTTGCCTCCAGATGTACGGAAACGGCAATTTTCATTCCCTTGAAGGGCTGTTCCTTTTCAAACTGTTTTTCAATCTGGCTTAAGGCTGGCATAAAAGAGCGAACCCATTCAATTTTCTTTTTTCCTGAGGGAGCCAGGGAAGCATCTTTGATAATACTCATATTTTTCTCCTTTTACAGATATTGTTCTGTGATCTTATTTACTTCGTAGCAGACTCTTTCGTAGTCAATGGTTAAAAGTTCTTTGTTTTTCATAACAAAATTTCCGCCGATCATAAGAGAATCGACCTCGGAACCATTTGCAGAATAGCACAGAGAGGAAACAATGTTATTGTTTGGGAAAAGAGATGGAGCTTTCAAATCCAGAAAGGCCAGATCAGCGGCTGCCCCTTCGGCGATTACACCAAGTTTTTTCTCCATATGCAAAGCCTTTGCTCCGTTTACAGTGGCTGCGGCCAGCACGGACTGGGCAGGCATGGCAGTAGAATCTTTCTGGATTCCCTTGTGAATCAGGGAAAGCAGGCCCATTTCACGGAACATATTTAAGCTATTGTTGCTGGAGCTTCCGTCTGTTCCGATACAGATATTGACTCCTGCTTTTTGCATTTCCGAAATAGGAGCAAAGCCGTTTCCAAGCTTTGCATTGCTGGCAGGATTTGTAACGACAGAGGATTTGCTGTCAGCCAGAATCGAAATATCGTTTCCACGCATCTGCACACAGTGAGCCAAAATGGTCTTGTCGCTTAAGAAACCAATGTCATTTAACCATTCTACAGGAGTTTTTCCGTGTTCTTTCAATACATTTTCCACTTCCGTAATGCCCTCGGAAAGGTGGGTCTGGCGCAAAAGACCAAGCTTCTCGGACTCTTCGATTACCTGAATGTAGAGCTTTTCGGAACAGCTGTAGGGAGCATGTGGAGAAAGAATAAATTTGATACGGTCGCTTTCGTATTCCTCTTTTTCCGCAAGAGCCTCCTGATAACGGGAGTAGCCGTCACCGAACAGGTCGCTTCCCACAAGTCCTCTTCCGATAAAGGCACGGGCACCGGCAGAAGCGGCAGCCTTTGCAGACATACATTTATACATATGCATATCGACGTAAGAGCTTGTGCCGGAGCGGAACATTTCTGCGAAAGCCAGAAGATTGGTCCAGTAGGCAGCCTCTACCGGAAGACGGTCCTCTACAGGGGAGACACGCTGAAAAAGCCATTCCCCAAAATCCACGTCGTCTGCATAGTTCTTTAAAACTGTCATGTAGGCATGGGTATGCATATTGATCAGTCCCGGCATAACCAGATGATCCTTTGCATCCACAATTTCCCAGTTTATGTTTTCTGTTGGCTTGGTTCCAATGCTTCGGATCAGGCCGTCTGTGATGTAAAGATCCTTCTTTTCCGTGAAAAAGCTGTCACCATTCCAGAGAAGAAGGGTTCCATTTGTAATTTTATAATTCATGCGATACTCCTATTTTAATTCTTGCAGATCCATTACAGGACATACATTATCGGTTACGGTAATTACGGCAGCCGCTGTTTTGCTTCCAGCCGCACAGGCAGTCTTCAGATCCTTGCCAAGGGTAAGGGCAGCAGATGCTCCGGCACAAAAGGCATCTCCAGCACCGGTAGAGTCCTTCAGCAGGACTTTTTCGGCAGGACAAAAGCCGGACTCCCCGTCGTTTGCGGCAAATACGGCACCTCTTTCCCCAAGAGTAACAATCAATCTTTGAAAGGCTTGTTCTTGACAGGCTTTTAAAACCTTTTTCTGAATTTCTTCAACCGAAAGAGATTCTAAAGGCTCCTCAAGAAGCATTTCGGCCTCCTGCAGATTGCAGATAAAGCAGGCGGTTTTCGGAAAATGTTCTCTTCGCTCTAAGGCAATTCCCATATTGGAGACTAAGGCAAAGATTTTTTTCTGATAAAGCTGTCCGTATTCAAAGATACAGTCAACGACCTGGGCATCCATGTCGATTTCTACAATAATGCTGTCTGTGTTTTCAAAGATTTCCTTGTGATGCTCACGAATCACATCTGCCAGAGGTGCCATTTGGGGCCGTACGGAAATATTTGCAGCCACATCTCCCTTATCATCAAAAATGGCCATCCAGGTACCCATACCACAGTCAGAAGCCTTTACAAAGTCTGTGTTTACTCCGCTTTTCTTCAGGCGGTTCAAAACCTCCAGAGACAAAGCACTGCCGTCGGTTAAAGAAAGCAGGCTGGAAGAAAAACCAAGATGAGCCAGATCTTCTGCGACATTGCGTCCAACTCCGCCGTGGATGTGGCGGATGTACCCTGCATTTCTTCCGTTTGGAATAAAGGTATCAATCGGGTAGCCCTTTATATCAACAAAGGTGGTGCCAAAAACTGTTATATGCATACGTTTCCTCCTGCAAAATGAGATCATTCCAAAGCAACATGATACAATATATTTCTCTTTTTGAAAACGCTAATTTAGAGGCTGCAGAAGAGAAACATTGCGGCCTTTATGCTGTAAGAGCCCCTCTTTTTCCATGCGGCCAAGCTCCCGCATCATGGCGCTTCGGTCTACTGCAAGAAAATCAGCGCAGTCTGTAAAGGAAAGAGTCAGCGAAAAAGGATTCCGGTGGCAGCGCTGGCTGTAATATTGTAGGAAGGAAAAGATCTTTCGCCGTAGGCTTGGCTGCTGCAAGATGTTGATATGGGCCAGGGCAGAGCTTTGAAGGGAAGGGTAGATACTTTCATAAAAGACAGAGGGAAGCTCTTCGCAGCTGCCGAGGGCATTTTTTTTTCGATAGAAAAAGGCAATTTTACATTTGCTTCGGGCAAGGGTGCAGAAATCCGCTTTCCCAAAGAAAAGGGAGGGCTTTAAGAAAAAATAGTCTCCGGCATTGTAAAAATCTACAATCCGTCTCAGACCGTTTTTATCCATATATTCCAAAAGAACGGTACCATCCAAAACCAGTCCCAAATCTCCCTTTTGGGCAGGTCTTGTGCCGAGAATTTCGTTTCGAAGAGAAAAGTTCAGCTCTTCAATCGTGAAAAATTCCTGGAAATCTTTTGGATATGTCTTCATTTTAACACCTCAAAACAAATAATTTTCTGACAATATAAAGGAAAGTGTAAAATAGTGCATCACTAAATGATGTGTAACGCTTTGGTAAAATTCACCATATTTTGTATGATAGCATCTTTTCGTTGCCTAGGCAACTGTAATAAAAAATAGCAGGGAATATAATAGTCCCTGCAGCGCCAAAAAAGAGGTGTCTGCAAAATCAAGTTATCGGGGGTTGCCATGAAGATAATCAAACGAAACGGCTCAGAGACAGATTTTGATGTTGCAAAGATTGCAAATGCCATTAAAAAGGCCAGCAATGCCTGCGAAAGCACCAGTCTTTCTGAGGAACAGATTAAAGATATTTCCGAATATGTAGAATATAAATGCCACAAAATGAACCGGGCTGTATCCGTAGAGGAAATTCAGGATATGGTAGAAAATCAGATTATGGCTACCGGTGCCTTTGAAATTGCCCGCCGCTATGTGCGCTATCGTTTCCAGCGTACACTGGTTCGCAAATCCAACAGCACGGACAATCGCATTCTTTCTCTGATCGAGTGCAACAACGAAGAAGTAAAACAGGAAAATTCCAATAAAAATCCAACGGTAAACAGTGTACAGCGTGACTATATGGCCGGAGAGGTTAGCAGAGACCTTACAAGCAGAATGCTATTGCCGCCAGATATTGTAGAGGCAGATCGGGAAGGAATCATTCACTTTCATGACTCTGACTACTTTGCACAGCATATGCACAATTGTGATCTGGTCAATCTGGATGATATGTTGCAAAACGGTACCGTAATCAGCGAAACGCTGATCGAAAAGCCCCACAGCTTTTCTACAGCATGCAACATTGCAACACAGATCATAGCCCAGGTAGCCAGCAGTCAGTATGGCGGCCAGAGCATTTCCCTGACTCATCTGGCACCCTTTATACAGGTTTCCAGGGAAAAAATCCACAAAGAGGTTTTGGAAGAGCTGGCAGAAATGCAGGTTTCTCCGGCCGAAGAAACCATTGCAAGCATCGTAGAAAAGCGCCTTTACAGAGAGATCGAAAAGGGCGTACAGACCCTGCAGTACCAGGTGGTAACTCTAATGACTACAAATGGTCAGGCTCCCTTTATTACCTTTTTCATGTATCTGAACGAGGCTCGAAATGAAAGAGAAAAGAAGGATCTGGCAGTTATTATAAAGGAAGTACTTCGTCAGCGTTATGAGGGAGTCAAAAATGAATCCGGTGTATTTGTTACTCCGGCCTTCCCAAAACTGATCTATGTTTTGGAGGAGGACAACATCACTCCGGATGCTCCATATTGGTATCTTACGGAAATGGCAGCAAAATGCACCGCAAAGCGGATGGTTCCGGACTATATTTCCGAAAAGATGATGAAAAAATTAAAAATAGACAAAAACGGAGAAGGTCATTGCTATACCTGCATGGGCTGCAGAAGCTTTTTGACTCCTTATGTAGATGAAAAGGGAAAACCCAAATACTACGGCCGTTTTAATCAGGGCGTTGTTACCATCAATCTGGTAGATGTGGCCTGCACGGCATGCATTGGGGGAAAAAGCGAGGAAAAATTTTGGGAGGTCTTGAAGGAAAGACTGGATCTGTGCCACAGAGCACTCAGATGCCGTCATGAACGCTTAAAGGGAACCTTAAGTGATGCGGCACCGATTTTGTGGCAGTACGGAGCCTTGGCACGTCTGAAAAAGGGCGAAACAATCGACAAGCTGCTGTATGGCGGATATTCCACCCTTTCCCTTGGTTATGCAGGACTTTGGGAGTGCGTTTATGAGGTAACCGGAAAGAAGCTGACAGAGCCGGAGGGCGAAGCCTTTGGATTGAAGGTAATGGAAAAACTCAATGAAGCCTGTGCAGCATGGAAAGCAGCGGAAAATATTGACTATTCCATTTACGGTACTCCTCTGGAGTCTACGACTTACAAATTTTCCAAGTGCCTGCAGAAGCGCTTTGGCATTATCCCGGGGGTTACCGACCGCAATTACATTACCAACTCCTACCATGTCCATGTAACAGAGCAGATTGATGCGTTCTCTAAGCTTGCCTTGGAAAGTAAATTTCAGATCCTTTCTCCAGGTGGTGCAATCAGTTATGTGGAGGTTCCGGATATGCAGAGCAACATCGATGCAGTCCTTAAGGTAATGCAGTTCATTTACAACAACATCATGTACGCAGAACTCAATACTAAGAGCGACTACTGCCAGGTTTGCGGCTATGACGGAGAAATCCAGATCGTAAAGGATAAGAGCGGGAAGCTGATCTGGGAATGTCCGAACTGCAAAAACCACGATCAGAACAAAATGAACGTGGCAAGAAGAACCTGCGGATACATCGGAACCCAGTTCTGGAATCAGGGCAGAACACAGGAAATCAAAGAAAGAGTACTGCATCTGTAAATCAGAGGCTGACGCATTATGCATTTAATGCGTCGGCTTTTTTTATACCAAAGTATGCAAGGAAAGCTGCCGGTGGCAGGTTTTCTGTATAAAAAATAAAAAGTGTAACAAAAGCAACAGTTTTTCCCCTCGAGTTGTGCTATGCTAACCCCAAAAGGACGTAAAAGGCGTCTTTCTTTTTAGTACGGCGGTTAGCACAAACTAATTAGCATCGACTAATATAATGAAGGAGGAGGAAAAATGAAACCAAAAAGCAGCTTTCAGTTATCAAAGCGGCTTCTTGCTTTTCTGCTTACACTGGTACTGGCACTTACCCCTATGGTAAGCCAGAGTGTCTATGCAGATGAATCACAGGAATCTGTGCAGACAGAAGCCGTTTCTGATACAGAAACAAAGGAAAGCTCAGCCGAGACAGAGGAAAGTTCAGCAGTTTCGGAAAGCATAAGTGAGGAAGAAGAAACGAAGGAGGCCTCGGAGGTTTCCGAAGAAAAAGAGGAAACAAAAGAAGCTTCGGAAGAAACAAAGGAGACATCCAAAGGGGCAGAACAGTCAGAAGAAAATGAAGACATTGCATTGCAGGCTTCAACAGATGCCGAAGTTTACGGCAATGTGTCTGACTATACAGCAGCCTGGAAGGATTCGAACTTTAAAGTTGGCACATATACCGTTACAGCAAACCTTAGTATGCCGGGACAGTACAATCCGGTACTTACAGGCATAACAGTATATGCAAACAATCCGAATAACCCATTCGGACCTGTAACAGATGCAAAGGATCCGGCAGAAAATATTGAGAACTCAGCTCCTACTACACCACTTAAGAACAATGCAACGCTCACAGTGGCAGAGGACGGAACACTTACACTCAGCCTGCCGATCAAAAATCCAGTCTTTACAACACAGAAGATCGGAACAGCTTCAAATCTTGCATTTACAGCAGATAAGCTGGCAGGCCCTTATACATATGGTTCATATTCCATTGAGAGCCGTATCTATAAGCTGACAGCTACACTTGGAAAAGTAGATCTGAGCGATGCAAATGTAGCTACTTATACATTTAAGGGCAGTGAACTTTATGCCCTTCCAATCAATACATGGCTCAAACCGGAGGGCGATATTGCACTTCAGCTTGATGTAGATCTTTCATCTGTAACAAAGACTCTTGTTCCTGAGATATCAGAATGTACATATACAGGAGAGAAGCAGACAGGAATCGCTGAAAGTGATCTTTATACTGTAACAGCCGGAGATGCAAAAGCAACAGATGCTGGCGAGTATAGCGCAACTCTTACACTTACAGATGCTGCGAAAGAAGCAGGCTATGCATGGAAGGATTCCGATACAGACAATCTGGAAGTAACATGGTCTATCGCAAAGGCCCCGCTCACAGCTTCCTATGTAAGTGAGAACGTAAAGGCGGATGGCACACCGGAGCTTAAAGTAGAGGTAACGGGCTTTGTAAATGACGAAACAGCCAAGACAGCAGCAGAGTACAAAGCACCTACAGTAACAGCTCCAAAAGAGCTTGAGCTGGGACAGACATATGAGCTCACACCTGCAGGCGGTGAAGCAAAGAACTACAGCTTCACATATGAGGCAGGAAAGCTTACGGTGAGCGAAGAGGAAAAGACACTTGCAGCCGGAACCTACAAGATTACAGCAAACCTTACTGTAAAAGGTGAAAACAATATCGTACTTCCGGGCGTGCAGATTTATCCTGGATCACATGTGTTCCCGCCAATCGTAGCAAGTGAAAACAATGCGACACTTGTTGTAAAGGAAAATGGAGATAAGTATATCACACTTGACTTCAGTCCGACGGGTACAGATTCGGACGCTGCAGAGGTATTTACAATCCAGTCAATGGCTGACGGCACAAATATCCATGTAACGGATACCGTAAGAGGTGCCGGAATCGGTGCAACAGAATATGATCAGTATACAGACCGAATCTTCAAGGCGACCTTCAAGGTGGATGACTGCAGCGGCGAGTATGCTTTAGGTGCCTGCTCACAGTGGCCTACAATCCTTATGATGGAGACAAATATGCCGATGCATCTTCTCGTAGACTGGGATAGTGCAGTTCGTTCCTATGTGGAGCCGGAGGAAGGAGCCACTTCCTGGACAAAGACATACACAGATACTGATGCCGGCGTAAGTGTAAAGGTTTCCACAACAGAAAAGACTGTTGGAGAGAAGCTTGAGACAGCTGTACTTAAGGTTACGAAGACAGTAGATGATGCGGATGTAAAATCTACACTTGAGCCTATGTATAATGGCGATTTTAGCGTAAATACATATGACATTGTTTTAAACGATGCAGAAGGTAAAGAGATCACCCTTAGCGGAAATACTAAGACTGAGGTTTCCTTCACTACAAGTGCGGAACAGGTAGATGCATATCGTGTGAACGGATCTGAAGTTGAGGACTTTGAGATTCGGAAGGCAAGCAGTGACGGAGCTGTAAGCTACACTGTGATGGAAAAGCTTGGGGAATTTGCGATTGTTGACTCAAGCAATGCATATCGTTGGTATTCAAGAGAGTTTACAGATGAGGAAACAGGAGTAAACGTATCCCTGTCTGTAACAAACAAGGAAAATGCTGATATCGGTACATCAGTTAAGCAGATTAATTACAGTACAAAAGCAGGTACGGCAGACAGCGGAGACAAGACCTATAGCTTTGGTCTGGGATCTGTTATTGAAGCTTTGTTTGGAGCTACATACGCAAATATATGGTATGAGGGTCAGACAAAGGTAACAGTCAGTCTGCCGGCAGAGGAAGGCACGAAGTTCTATCTTGTTAATGAGTATCAGGGAATGACTCAGCTGGGCGAAGAGCTGAATGCTGAGATTAAGGACGGAAGAGCTACCATAGAGCTTATTTCAACTGACTACGCCGAGGATGGAAACACCTTGCTGCAAGCTCTGTATATGTATACAAAGGATCAGACAAATTACAATAATACATATATTTTGGCAACAACAAAGGATGATCTGAAGATCGCTTCTGCACCAATGAATCAACGTGGAAACACGGCAAGATATACAGGTGTAAGCCAGAAGGGATATATTGACGGTTCTCACTATGAGGTTGTAAGCGGAACAGCAGAAGCACGTGATAAGGGAAGTTACAGCTTTGTAGTTAAACCGGAAGAAGGATATACATGGTTAGACGGAACTACAGATGAAAAAACACTGAGCTGGAGAATTAACGCGGCCCAACTGACTATAACCGCTGAAAAAGATGCCTATATCACGGAACCGGGAGTCCTTCCGGATGTAAAACTGACGGTGACAGGCTTTGTAAATGGTGAAACAGCAGAAACAGCAGAAGATTATGTTGCTCCGGATGTTCATGGGGAGAATGAATTTTATAATAAAACGTACTTGTCTGATTACGGAGACTGCATACAGCCTTTGTTAGGAGCTTCAGCTAAGAATTATCAATTTACGATTAAGTCGTTCATGATTTATATACCGCTTACCGAATATCCGAGTGAACTAAAGAATCTGGAGAGAACGTATACAGGTTCAACACAGCCTATAGGAACGAATATTAATCAGGTTTATGAGTATAATGAAGTCGGAAAAAATGCGGACAGAGTAGGAAAAGACGTCGGCACTTACAGTGTAAAGGTCACACTTATTGATAAGTATCTTAAGGCTGGCGGAACCTGGCCGGACGGAACAACAGATCCGAAAATCTTCACATGGAAGATCAACCCGGCAGAGCTTACCGCTGCATACGCAGGCGAGACCATCGGTACAGACGGCACTCCTGAGCTTAAAGTAGAGGTAACAGGATTTAAGGGTAAAGAAACAGCAGCAACAGCAGCTGATTATGTTGCACCTACATTAACAGCACCGGAAAGCCTTGAAGGAGGTCAGACATATACTCTTACTCCTGAAGGTGGATCTGCAAAGAACTATACATTTAAATATGTATCAGGTGATCTTAAGGTAACAGGAGATGCAGTAGCTCCTACTGTAAAGAGCGAAGAGCTTGTTTACAACGGAGAGAGCCAGAGCGGAATCAGTGGTGGTTCCCATTATACAGTAGTCAGCGGAGATGCAAGTGCAACAGATGCAGGAAGCTATAGCGTAACTGTAAAACCGGAAGACGGCTATGTATGGGAAGACGGAAGCAGTGATGAAATCACCCTTAACTGGGAGATCAAGGCTGCAGAGCTTACCGCTGCATATGCAGGCGAGACCATTGATGCAGACGGAACACCATCCCTTAAAGTGGATGTAACAGGCTTTGTAAATGGTGAGAGTGCAGCAAGTGCAGCAGATTACGTGGCACCGACTGTAAGTGCACCAGAGAAAATTGAAGCAGGCAAGAGCTATGAGCTGACTCCTGCAGGCGGCTCTGCAAAGAACTACACATTTAATTATGAAGCAGGAAAGCTTGTTGTAAATGCAAAGGAAGAGCCGGTAGATCCGGATGAACCGACAGATACCGATGAGCTTGCTCCTGGAACCTATCAGATTACTGCAAATGTATATCTTCCAGGTGAGCTGAATACCCAGCTTCAGGGTGTAACTGCTTACATGACGAATCCGGATAATCCGGTTGGAATCGGCGGACATACCGGCATTCCGAATACGCCGGTCAGCAACAATGCCAAGCTGGTAGTAGGAAAAGATGGAAGCCGTACCATTGTCGTAGATCTTGTGAATCCGGTATTTACCCTTCAGAAGATCAGTTCAGGAGACAATGTAGAGGTATTAGCAGCCCAGAGAGACAGCGAAACCTACTCCGGAAATACAGGAGTATCCAGAAACGGAAGAATCACAACACTTTATCTGAAGCTGAAGGATAACAGTGGAATCTATCAGTTTGGTGACTGCACCGAGTTCCCGACCCTTCTTGAGGCAGACTGGAATGTACCGCTTCGAATGAGCGTTGACTTTGCAAGTGCAAAGAAAACCTCCGACAGTACAGAAGTAACACTTCCGGAAACAAAGGAAGATACCTCACCTACAGAAACACCAGCTCCGACTCAGACCCCGACGAACAACACAGACAACGGAAATGGCGGAAGCAATACAGTAGGCACAGATACAAACAAGACAGAAAACACAGTAACCAAGCTGAAACCGGGAACCTATACCGTTACAGCAAATATCTGGTTCAACAAGGCAGATACAGGCCTTCCAATGAATCCGCATATTACCAGCAGTGTATTCCCGCCGAAGGATCCGGTAGCAAATAATGCAACTCTTACGGTAGATGCAAATAATCATGCATATGTAACCGTACCGATCACAATTCAGTCTAAGGTTATGACCGTTCGTTCTATCAGCGGACTGAACATTACCGATATGACAAAGAATTCAGACGGTGCCATTACAAGCATTACCATCGACCTTGGTGTATTGGAAGATCCGGATGCTGTCATTACACAGTCCTGCAATGTAGACATCTGGATGGGAGACCTGGCAATGTCTATCTCAGGCTTCAGCAAAGAACACAGCTGGCCTGCAACCTTCCAGCTTAATCTGACAGGTGTAGCAACCGAAAGCGGAGTTGCTAGCGCAGATGGAGTCAAGGGAAGCGGAAGCCTTACTAAGAATGGAGTAGCAAGTGGAGATAGCACTCCGATCGCACTCTATGTATCACTGCTTGGAGCTTCCGTTCTGGCAATGACAATTGCAGTAAGAAAGAAAAGTAAAAAGAGATAAATAAAAGCATAAAGGCTTATTGGCCAAATGGGCGCCTCCTCCGGTAAAACGGGTGCGGCGCCTTTGGCATAAAAATACAGGAGATTAAAATGAGAAAAATTTGGAAAGGATTCACAGCCTGTCTGCTGGCAGGAGCCATGATGGCGGGACTTTCCGCCTGCTCCTCGGGCAGTGCAAATTCAGCTTCCCAGGCAAGCTCTTCCAGTGCGGCGTCGAAGGTGGAAAGTGAATCAGTGAGTACTTCATCAGAAAGTACAGAAGAAGCATCAAAGGAAACAAGTACAGCTTCTGCAGAGGCAGAAAGTACATCCGAGACAAGCCAGGAACGCGAGATCATGGGAAGCACAGAGGCAACGGATGTAAATGTAGGATTGATTATGGGACCGCCATCCATGGGACTTGGCTGGTTTATAAATGAAGCAAAGAATGGAAACACCTACAACAACTTTAACATGACAGTAGACGGCATAGATTATTCCGCACTTTCTGCAGAGCTGAACGAAAACACCTATCAGATCATTACCTGCCCTTCCAATGTGGCAGCCATCCTTTACAACAACGAAGATCTTCAGTGTGATGTAAAGGTAATCAGCATTAACAATACCGGACTTCTTTACATTGTAACAACAGATCCTTCCATACAGAGTCTGGAAGACTTAAAGGGACGTACTGTGTACTCCATCGGAGAGGGCGGACCGCCGGAATATACCTTCGAATATTTAATGGAAAAGACAGGAATGTCAGAAGATGTAAATCTTTCCTTCCGCTCCACACCTTTTGAGGTGGTAAACCTTCTTCAGGATGAAGAAAACAGCATTGCACTTTTGCCACAGCCTTTTGTAGAGGTAGCAAAGCTTCTGGTAGAAAATTTAAATGTTCCGATTGACATAACAGATGAATGGGATAAATGCAATACAGACAGCAATGCAGAGTCCATTACCACAGTCAGCATCGTAAGAAAAGACTTCTTAGAGGAGCATGAGCAGGCTGTTATCGAATATCTGAAGATGGCAAAACAGTCTACGGATTACACCCTAGAGCACGTGGACGAGGCTGCGGCCTGGACAGAAGAGTTTGAAACCTTCCTGAATCCGGAGGTGGCAGTGGACGCCATTCCGCAGTGCAACATCTGCACCATAACAGGGGAGGAAATGAAGGAAAAGCTCAGCGGCTTTATCGACATTATGTATAACTTCAATTCGGATGCAGTAGGAGGCTCCATCCCGGACGACGACTTCTATTACATTCCTCCGGAGGAATAAACATGGAATTTGAAATGAAGGACAGACCGAAAAAAAGTCCGAAGGAAAAAATGCAGACAGTTCTCATTGTACTCTTCTGGCTTACGGTCTGGGAAGTGGCAGACAGGATCATCCAGAACCGGATCGTCCTGTCCGGACCGCTTCATATAATAACGGCGCTGGGCGAGCAGATCGTCCAGCCGGATTTTCTGATCATCTGTGCAACCAGCTTTGTGCGCATCGCAATTGGCTTTTTATTGTCCTTTGTGATCGGCTTCCTGCTGGCCCTGGCAGCCTACCATGTCCGCTTGGTACGAATGTTTCTGGCACCCATCCTTGTAACCCTCAAGACAGTGCCCATGATATCCTTCGTTATCATGCTTTTGATCTGGGTAGGAAATCAGGCATTGACCATATATCTGTCATTTTTGATCGTCCTTCCGCTGATTTATACCAACACCCTGGCAGGCTTTGAAAACGTAGACAAAAACATGCTGGAAATGGCCAAGGTCTTTCGCCTTTCCCCCTGGAAAAAATTCATCTATATTTACAGACCCGCCTTTATGCCCTTTTTGATCAGCGGAAGCAGGGTAGCTCTTGGAATGAGCTGGAAATCCGGAATCATGGCAGAAGTAGTGGGAACACCGAAGCCTTCCATTGGACGGGAAATGTTTGCAGCGAAACAGTATCTGGCTACGGCAGACCTTTTTGCCTGGACAGTTGTGGTAGTCGTTTTAAGTGTTGTATTCGAAAAGGTCTTCATGCTTTTGATAAAGCAGGCAGACAGACCCCTTGGGGGCTGGCTTGGAAAGGAGGAGACAAATGCCCATAACAATAAAGGGACTGAACAAATCCTTCGGTGAAAATCATGTGCTCCGTGACCTTGAGCTGGAGCTTGAAGATGAAGGCATTTACTGCCTTATGGGACCCTCCGGCATGGGAAAGACCACCCTGCTTCGTATTATCTTAGGACTGGAAAAAAAGGATTCCGGCAGCATCGAGGGAATTCAGCAAGATAGAGTTACGGCTATGTTTCAGGAGGATCGTCTTTGTCCCGTGCTTACTCCCATCGAAAATGTAGCCCTTGTCTGTAAGAAAAAGGCAAAGAAAAGTGAAATACGAAAAAATCTGGCTCAGATCCTTCCGCCAGCCTGCCTGGATCAGCCGGCATCGGAACTTTCCGGCGGTATGAAAAGGCGAGTGGCTTTGGCAAGAGCTCTGTATGAAGAGGGACAGCTTGTTGTACTGGATGAGCCCTTTACAGGACTTGACAGCGCCACAAAAAAAGAAGTAATCGATTATCTGCTCCGTCAGAGAAAAAACAGGATTTTGCTGGTGGCAACTCATGGCGAGGAGGATGTCGACCTTTTAGGAGCAAAGATCATACGGTTGGAACAGATTCAAAAGGGACGAATGGAAAATGAGTGAAAAAGAACAGTATTATGAAATGCTTCAAAAAAGCAGGGTATTCAAGGGGATTTCAAAAGAAGCTCTTCCACAGCTGTTAAATGAGCTGGGAGGATATTTTAAAAGCTATAAAAAGCATGAAACCGTGCGGCACGGAGGAGAGGGGCTGGCCTCTCTTGGACTGGTTCTTTGCGGAGAGATTCAGGCAAGCATGCCAAATATGGAAAAGGATCAGATCATCGAACGCTTTGTAGCAGGAGAAACCTTTGGAGAGGCGGCTGTATTTGCAGATCAGGTAAGTCCGGTAGAGATTAAGGCAATGGAACCATCGGTTCTGGTCTTTCTTCCGGCAAAGGAAATCCTATATGGATATAAAAATCCGGATATTGCAAAGCTTGCCATGAACCTGCTTCAGGAAACCGCAAGAAAAACGCTGAAGCTGAGCATGAAGATCCGTATTTTAAAGGAAAAGCGGCTTCGGGTCCGCATCATGATGTATTTAAAGAGTCTGACGCCGGATGCAAACGGCATTTTGACCATGAATTATAACCGGACGGATCTGGCCCAGTACCTTGGAGCAAACCGAAGCGCATTGAGCAGAGAGCTTGCCCTTATGTGTGAGGCAGGAATGATAAAAGTAGAAAAGCAGAAAGTAAAAATATTAAATCCTATGATCTGGAAAATGATGCAGGAGGAAATGGCATGATCGATACAAAAAAGAAGATGAGAGAAATCGTAAAAGGGGAGCCAATGTTTGGCAAGTTTTTAGTATACAAGGGATTTCCTTTTACCATAAAAAATCCGTTGACAGCCCTTGTAAGCTTTGATCAGGTGGCAGAGCTGAAAAAGCTGGACAAGGAAGCCTTTTTGAAGGAATACGAGGAATGGAAGGCAGTTCAGACGGAGGAGTAGAAAATGTATACATTAGGAATCGATATGGGTACATCCTCTGTAAAGCTGGCGGCTCTTTCCAAGGAAAATGAGCCGCTTTTGCTTCTGCATAAGGTACACAGCGGAAGCCTGTCAGAGGCCTTAAAGGAGCTGCTGGACAAACTGGATAAAGAGCTGTCCCTTTCAGAGTGCAGTCATTTCCTTATAACGGGAAGCAATGGTGCCCTGCTTCGCGAATACGATCCGCAGCTGGAGCTTTTTGAGACTATTCCGGCACAGGTGGAGGGAGCAGAGCTCCTTATGAGAGAGGCCGGATCCATCATAGCTATCGGCGGTCAGAATGCCTGCTTTATCACAGAAATCGGAAAAGAGGGAGTTCCTTCCTTTGCGGTAAATGAAAGCTGTGCTTCCGGAACGGGAGCTTTTTTTGAAGATCAAATGGGTCGTCTTGGCTTAAAGATCGAGGATTACTCCGAAATGACCAGGAAGGCAAAAAGCATTCCCAGACTTTCCGGACGATGTGCAGTATTTGCCAAAACAGACATTATTCACAGGCAGCAGGAAGGAACTCCGATCGAGGACATTCTTCTTGGACTATGCTATGCTATGGTTCGAAGTTATAAGGCTTCGATTGTAAGGGATCTTCCAGTGAAAAAGCCGGTGGCTCTGTCCGGTGGGCTGGTGAAAAATGAAGGGGTCATAAAGGCAATAAAAGAAATCTTTGAGCTTTCGGATGAGGAGCTGATCTACTCAGAAAAGTCCCTTTATCTTCAGGCGGTCGGAGCAGCAAGAGAAGCGGCAAGACGGGCGGAAAAGTCAAAAAAAGAGACCATAAGCCTTGAAGCACTGCGCCATGCCTTAGAAGGGGATGGAAAGCGAGAAAAACTGCCAAGACTGGATCCTCTTCCCAGTGTGCAGTACTGCGACTATGTAAAGGCTGATGAGCCAAAGCACGATGCGAAAGGAAAGATTCGCTGCTTCCTTGGCATCGATGTAGGATCCACAAGTACAAATCTTGTGCTTCTCGATGAAGAAGAAAGACTGGTAGATTATCAGTATTTAAGAACCAGGGGAAATTCAAAGGCGGCAGTTCAAAAAGGATTGGATGCTTTGAAGGAAAAGTATGGTGAAAGCCTGGAGATCCTGCGGATTGGTGTAACAGGATCCGGCCGAAGCATGATCGGCAGATGGTTGAGTGCTAAAACCGTTCGGGATGAAATTACAGCGCAGGCAAGATCTGCTGCAAAGACAGATCCTATGGTTGATACGGTATTTGAGATTGGCGGTCAGGATTCGAAATACATTTCCATTGAAAAGGGCTGCGTGAAGGAATTCAAGATGAACAAGATCTGTGCGGCAGGTACTGGCTCCTTTGTAGAGGAACAGGCCGCAAGGTTAGACATTCCTCTAAATGAATATGGTCTGCTTGCCCTTTCCGCCAAAGAGCCGGTAGATCTTGGCGAAAGATGTACGGTCTTTGTAGAAAGTGCAATCCAGACAGCACTGACCTGCGGAGCAAAAAAAGAAGATGTGGCAGCCGGACTTTGTCTTTCGGTAATCCGAAATTATCTGCACAAGGTGGTAGGCACAGGAAAGGTAGGAGAGCACATCGTCCTTCAGGGCGGAGTAGCCTACAATGCAGGAATCGTAGCCGCTTTCAAGGCATTTTATGGGGACAGGGTCACGGTTTCTCCTTATTTTCCGATAAGCGGTGCAGTGGGTGTAGCCTTGCTTTCCATGGAGGAGCTTCGGGCAGAAAGAGAGGGCTGTAAAAGACATATCGCAGATGAAAAGGAGCTGGCCGAGAATTACCGCTTCTATGCAAGAACCAAGGAGCTTTTCTTAGAAAATTATGACGGAAAGCTGGAGCCGGGCAAAAAGACAGTAGGAATCCCGCGCTGCCTGATGATGCACAAGCTGTTCCCTATGGCGAATGGATTTTTCACAAGTCTTGGCTTTCAGGTACTTTTGTCGGATGAGACAGGTGAGGACACAATCCGTATGTCACAGCAGAGTGCAAGAGGGGAATTCTGCTATCCGGTGAAGCTGATCCACGGACATTTTCAGCAGCTTGTAAATGCCGGCGTGGATTATATTTTCATGCCAACCATGCGGACAATCCGCCACGTCAGCTCAAAGGTTGCCCACAACTATGCATGCCCCTATATGCAGACAGCACCCAGAATGATCGCAGAAACCCTTGGTCTTGCAGAAAAGGGCATTACTCTTTTAAGCCCAGTACTGGATCTTGATTTTGGCCAGGAAATGCTGGCAGGAGCTATGCTTGAGCTTGGGACGCAGCTTGGAAAGACACCGGAGGAGACTGCGCTTGCAATGCTTACAGGTGCATTTGCCGTAAATGAATTTACAAGAAAGACAGAGGAGCTGGGAGATGAGCTGCTGGCTTCCTTAAAGCCGGGCGAAAAGGCGCTGGTTCTGGTTACCAGAAATTACGGCATCGAGGATCCGGTGCTGAATATGGGAATCCCGGATGCCCTTTTGGAGCGGGGCTATAAGATCCTAACCCTTTCAGAGCTTCATGCTCACAATCTGGATGTATCCGGAGAATACCCGGGACTTTACTGGCCTTTTGGACAGCACATCTTATCCGGAGCAAAGATCATAAAAGAAACACCGGGACTTTACGCAGTATATCTTACCAACCACGGCTGCGGTCCGGATACCATGATCTCCCATCTTTTCCGGGAGGCAATGGGCGGAAAGCCTTATCTTCAGATCGAGGTAGATGAGCATTTTTCAAAGGTGGGAGTCATTACCCGAATCGAGGCCTTCCTAAATAGTCTGGAATCGCAGAATGCAGAGGAAAATGACTTCAAGCCTGTGCCGAAGGTGTCTATGAAACAGACGCTTGAAAAGACGAGAGCTGTGGGCATTCCATCCTATGGAAGATACAGCGCTCTTTTTGCCGAGAGCTTAAAGGCAAAGGGATACGATGCAAGGCTGATCGAGCCAGAGGAAGGCACACTGGAGCTAGGTAGAAGCGAGACAACTTCAAAGGAGTATTTTACCTTTACCATGCTACTGGGAATGGCCTTGAAAGGTGCAAAAGAAGGGAAAGATATTCAACTTTTGCTTCCGGCATCAGAGGGCGCCGATGCCGATGGACAGTACTGGCGGATCATCCGCACCATATTAAATGAAAAAGGGTATGAAGCTGCAAAGGTAATACCACTTGTACAGGAGCAGCTTACAAAGCCGGATACTCTGGCAGGAGAGGAAAAAATGCACCGGGAGGAGCTTTTCTTAAAGCTTCTGGAGGGGGATCTCTATTACATGACACCTCTTTCCGAAAGAGAAAGCATTTTCCAGGAACTGCATGAGGGAAAGAATTTGTCTTTTGAGGAGCTTTTAAAGCTGGCTGAAAAGATTCGCAGAGTCTATGAAAGCCAGGAAGCTGCGGTACACAAAACAGCTCTTGGAATTGTAGGAGAGTGGCCTTTGGTATATGAGGATGTCATGAATGGGGCTCTCTTTGATAAATTGGAAGGCAGAGGTTACCATTTATACCGCATGCCTCTTTCAGAATATCTGTATTTCATGTGGAAGGATGCAAGATTTGAGGAAGAACGTATGGACACAGAATGGGAAGAAGAGCCAATGATCCCGGGTATGACGGTTCTGGATGGCTGTACCTGCGGCGGAGGTTCGGATAGCGGATGCACCTGTGGAGAATCAGGTAGCGGCTGCGGTCAGCAGGCAGAGACAGAAACAGATTTTTCTGCAGCGGACAAAGAAGCCAAAAAGATCCGTGGAGAGGAAGAAGACAGCTGGCTTAGAAGCTGCGAAGAGCACATGAGAAAGCTGCATGAAGCTTTGGGCGAGGCATCGGCCTTTTCTGAAAGCTATGAAAAACTTTCAGAGCTTGCAGATGAGAAGCTTATGCGGTATGCTGGAGGTGGAGGTCGTTACCGCTATGCAAAGGTAATGGAGCTTTCCCAGCGTGTAAGGGGAACGCTTCATGTATCGTCTATGTATGAAAATACAGAGACCATGCTGAAGGTAAGATGCGGACACAAGAGCGCAGGCCCGATGCTCTTTTTGGAGTTTGACGGCAGTCTGAATCAGGGCGTGCAGGAAAAACTGGAGTCCTTCTTGTACTATATTGATCGATAAAACAGGAATCATTATGAAAAATCAGATATTTAAAATTTCAGAGGAAAATGCACCGCTGTGCGGGATGACCATATCCACAAAGTCACCTATATCGAAGACGGCAGCAGTAACATATTTTTCCCTTGCAGCAGGGACAGACATTTCACCGGAAAGCTATCCCGAAACACAGCTTTACATTGTAAATGCAGGGGAAGGAGATTTCTCGGTAGGAAGTGATGCAAGTCTTCGAG
This sequence comes from bacterium, assembly GCA_963624695.1. GTDB lineage: Bacteria > Bacillota > Clostridia > Lachnospirales > Lachnospiraceae > Alectryocaccobium. Next base: position 61,058 of record CAVFRH010000079.1, on the reverse strand, counting down.
TGTGCGAAGGCCAGATGCTGATCGTGCCGGGCGGCACGCTTTGCGGTGTATCAACAGAAAAAGGATTGGTTTATACGGAAGTGATTCCGGGAAAGGATGTAGAAATGAACAACATTATAAAAGCAGGGGAAGTATTTAAGATTGCAGACAAGGTTCCATACAAACAGGGCAGCATTGTAAATCTGGATGTCGCATCAAATGAAAACATGAAATACGTCATCATGGCATTTGATGAGGGAACAGGACTTACACCACACAGTGCTCCGGGAGATGCAATTGTATTTGCACTGGAGGGAAAAGCTGTGATCGGCTATGAAGGACAGGACTACAAGATCCAGGCAGGAGAGCAGTTCCGCTTTGACAAAGGCGGAGTACACAGTGTGACTGCAGACGGAAAATTCAAAATGGCTTTGCTTCTTATATTGAAATAAAATAAATATGAAATAAAAAGAGGGGACTGTCGCACGAAACGGCAATCCCCTTAAAAAATATGAGGTTTATAGGATAAGGTATAAAGTTAACGCTTACCAGATTACATGACCGCCATCCAACAGTATATCCGTTCCTACGGTATAGGTGGAAGCGTCGCTGGCCAGGTACAAAACAGCTCCCTGTCTGCCACCTATGTAAAGGTTTTATCCGGAAATGGTGTATTCTTTGCCGATGAATTCCTTTTGGCAAAGGATCAGAGCCGCTTCAGCAGCATAGAGCTTCCACTGGAAAGAACCCTTTGTCTGGGCTGCAGAAAGGAGCAGTCTTCTGCCTGCGATGCAGTAGAAAAAATGATCATAGAATACGGCGAAAGCCTCTTTGAAGTGGAGTAGAATTAAAAAAAGGGCCATCGCACGAAATGCATCATGCGGCGGCCCTTCATTTAACGTTTTTATGAATTCCAGCTAATCTTTACGATCATTGGCTGGTCACTGTTGTAGTCTAATTTATGTGATGATGCTGCGTGAAGCCAAATGGAAAGATTGTAAGTATCGCCGGATTCATCTGTAAAGTGAAGGTATCCCGATCCACTCGTTAATCCTTTTGGTCCTCTGCCATGAACAGAAATGCCATAGTCATAAAGAGGCGATTCGTAATAACTATCATAGTTATCCCCTTGGTACGAGGTGTAGAAAGAATCGATATATCCGCCATCATTGAAGGTAATGATATCTTTCAGTTCAGTTCCATTAATGGAAGTCAGCTGGTCCTCATATGAAAATGTTTTATGAAGTTCAATGTAACCGCTTCCGTCTTCATAAATATGTGCAGTCGCATTTTTATCTGAAATAATACGTTCTTGTGCGGCTTGTACATTCTTAGGAGAAAGTACAGCAATGGATGTAATAGCTACGGCTGCGATTGCAAGTGTTGCGATGACCTTTTTAAATAATTTTTTCATAATAGTTTCCCTCCTCGAATGCTTTTTGTTTTTTGCGTTACTGCTTTGTACTTCTTTATACGATTCTTTCAAAGGGAAGGCTAAAAATTGAAAAAAATTTTCGAATTAATTTGACACAAAAAATAGGAATGGAGGGATTTCTTTCAAAAATCGAGTATATCAGCTCTCTGCCTGCCAATTACGTAATGGGAAAGCATCTTCGAAGTGGAGTAGCTGTAATTTTTTAATGATCAGAAAGAATAATGCTGGCTTGCACACATGGAACCGTATTATCCTTTATTAAAGAAGAGTATGTCTTCGTTCCATCCACTATTCCATACACTGTTACAGTGTCTCCTTCTAAAAATACTGTATCATCTCCGTAGTTATAATAATTTACATAAACGTATCCTGAACTTGTTGAGACAAGATACGACGACTGGGATAAGGAGTTAAGAGTAGTAGAACAAAAATTGCAAGCTGATTACAAAAATCTTCAGGGCAGAAGTGCCATGTTGGATTGCCTTGCAATAGACGGAAAGAATCGTGAGATAAATATTGAATTGCAGCAGGACAATGAAGGTGCGCATCCAAAGAGGGCAAGGTATCACCTTGGATTAATGGATACAAATATATTGGACGCTGGAAAAAATTTTGATCAACTTCCGGAATCTTATGTTATCTTTATTACAAAGAAAGATGTACTTGGCAAGAAGCTTCCGATCCTGCATATAAGTCGGACTATAGAAGAAACTGGTGAGGAATTTGGCGACCAGTCACATTTTATATATGTAGACTCAAGCAGACGAGATGATACAGAACTTGGAAGACTTATGCACGATCTGAATTGTAGCAATGCATCCGATATGCAAAAAAGTGTCCTGTCAGATCGAGTGCGGGAATTAAAAGAAACAGAAAGGGGAGTAGAAAATATGTGTCGTGAAATGGACGAAATTTTTGAAGAAGGTGAATTAAAGAAGGCAAAAGAAACCGCTTTATCCATGGCTGCAGATGGAATGAAAATTGAAAAAATTGCCTATTATCTCAATGTGAATACACAATTGATTCAGAAATGGATTAATGAAAACATAGCTATTGCCTAGAAATTCCGTTATTATATAAAACAGTGCACAAACAAAGGGCTGCCGCATGAAATACATCATGCGGCGGCCCTTCTTCTATACCAAAGTATGCAAGGAAAGCTGCCGGTGGCAGGTTTTCTGCAGCGTTTTTTATGAATTCCAGCGGATCGTTACAATCGTAGGCTGGTCACTGTCATAGGCTACATCATGCGTTTGTTCTGAGTGAAGCCAAATGGAAAGATCGTAAGTATCGTCTGATTCATCTGTAAAGTGAAGGTGTCCCGATCCACTCGTTAATCCTTTCGGTCCTCTGCCATGAACACAAATTTTATATTTATAAAAAGAATCTTCGCCAGTCATATCACGTATATAATAGAAGGGCCGGGTGTAGAAAGAATCGATATATCCGCCATCGTTGAAGGTAATGATATCTTTCAGTGCAATGTCACCAATCGAAGTCAGCTGGTCTTTTTCTGAAAATGATTTATACAGTTCAATGTAACCGCTTCCATCTTCATTGACATAAGCTGTCGCATTTTCATCTGAAATGACACGCACAGCCCCCTCTTCGGCATGTACATTCTTTGGAGAAAGTACAGCAACTGATGTGATAGCTACGGCTGCGATTGCAAGTGTTGTGATGACCTTTTTAAATAATTTTTTCATAATAGTTTCCCTCCTCGAATGCTTTTTGTTTTTTGCGTTACTGCTTTGTACTTCTTTATACGATTCTTCCAAAGGGAAGGCTAAAAATCGAAAAGAATTTTTCAAATTAATTTGACACAAAAAATAGGAAAGGAGGGAGTACTCAAAGGCGTATATTATACCGCTGTCCAGCCACCGTCTACCGGAAGGGTGACACCGGTAACAACTGCAACTCTTCCATGTAAATCAAACATATAGGTTTCCACTTTTGTAATCAATTATCGTTACCCTTATCTTATGGACTTTCAAAAGATTAAACAACTGCAGTTTTTGCTTATGTTTTTCAATAACATTTAGGTTATGTATAGAGGGCAAAAGAAAAAACCGCATGATGGGCATGCGGCTTTCTCTCAGGTAAAAATGGTGCAAAAAGTTTTTAATTTGTGCCGAAGGACTCGTCAGCAGCAGCCTTTACCATTTCCTCCCAGGAAGAATACTGGGTGCTTTCCTTTACGAAATTGTCCATAAGGAGCTGTGCATATACAAGCTTGTCGGCGTTCCAGTTGCAGATTACCGCACTGGAATATTTGAAGCCTTCGAAATTATCAAAGTTCGTATGCTTTTTCATGAAATCATCATGAAAGATACGTTCTAATAATTTACGAAAGTCATCATCCATATCAACGTATACATATCCATCCATACTTATTTCTCATCCGGATGCTCTGCATAGTATTTGTCAGCTGCTTTGAATACATAATCACGCCAAACAGCAGCATCTCTTGCCATACAAGGACGAATGATTTCTTCTTCCTGATCACCCATACCATTGATGACTTCTTTTCTCTGAACTGTAAGGTAAAGAGCAGGCTCATTTGGAGGACATCCAAGGATCCAGTAAGCATTCGGATGATCCTTCAGGTATTTTTTCGTACAGTTTCCGTGAAGAACAATCTTCTCATCCGGAATATCCTTCGGAATTTCGTTCTTTCCACCGATAACAACTGTCATACCTTTGTTTTTCTCATATTCATCAACCGCTTTTAACTCTTCCATGTTGATGGCAAGAAGAGCCTGACAGCTGGAGCATGCACCCTGGCATCTTACATCGTATTCCGGCCAGCGTTTGCTCATATCCCCAATGTAAGGAATCCACATCTTTTTGTAAGCATCTTTGATGCTGGTTCCGACTACATCAATCTGATCCAGATCTACATTTCCAAGACCAACCTCAGCAGCAACACGGAAGTAATCTACAGCGGATGTATCGATACCTACAACCTCGCAGGCAACACGGTCAAGAGCAACCGGATCTTTTGAACCAAGAACCATATTTGTCTCGATCGGAACAGGCATATGCGGGCTGTATCCACTGGCTGCACGCATTGCGTCCATGATGTTGACATCTGCACGGCAGGCAGACCAAACATCCATCATAGCCATGGTCAGATTTTTCTGATGCATCTGCATATGTACTTTATCCTGAACAACACCCTTGATGTTTTTCAGAGCACCGGAAAATACCATAGAAGCATGAGCCTTCAGGATAGGAAGGTTTACCAGATGGTCTGCTTCCAGAAGAAATTTTGGCAGCATCAGGTGATCGATATTGGAGCGGTAGCCGCGAACAGCTACATTGACAAGCTCCTTGTCACGCTTGATGTCCTTTAATTCAACGCCTTCTTCCTCAGCAACCTTAGCAATGCCGCTTACTTCGAAGCATTCCATCGTATCGCAGCCGATGGCAGCAGCCTCAGCAATGATGATCTTCTTTGGATTTGCCTTTTTGATCTCACGGATCACGGCACGTACCACCTCAGGATTGGTACATACAGAAGTCTCAGGTGGTTCTGCATGTCCTGCATTTGGCTTTAATACAACAACTGTTTTGGGACGGATGACATTTTCAACGCCGCCCATGAGATCAAATACTCTGGTTACGTTAGCCTGAATGTCCTCACCCTTTGCGATTGCAACTAATGATTTGTTCGCCATACTTTTTCCTCCGCTTTTCTCTACTTTTTTATTTCTTTACTTTCCAGACATACGGGAAAGGTTTGTCTTCCAGATAGGCCATAACATTTTCTGCCATTTTTCTTCCGGACCAGGTGTCAACATCCTGTGTAAGGCCTGCATAATGAGGGGAACACAAAACATTTTTCATCTTCAGAAGAGGATGATTTGCCGGAACAGGCTCCTGCCAGTAAACGTCTGTTGCAGCACCTGCGATCACTTTGTTTTCCAGAGCTTCAATGAAGTCTTTCTGATCGATTACAGCGGCACGAGCTGAGTTGATCAGGTAAGCAGTTGGTTTCATTTTATTGAACCAGTCCTTGTTAACGATTCCTCTGGTAGAAGGAAGAACAGGAAGGTGGATGGAAACAATGTCAGATTCGGAAAGCATGGTATCAAGATCCACTGCCTGTGCACCGGTAGCTTCGATTTTTTCAGCCGGAAGATATGGATCATAAGCCAGAATTGTCATGCCGAATGCCTTAGCACGGGAAGCAACCTCGCGGCCGATGGCACCGTAGCCTGCAAGACCCAGCTTTTTGCCATACAGCTCAAAGCCAATGCCGTAATCTGTATAAGGATGCTTTTCATCCAGTGGTCCCCAGGTAACATTTTTAATGTCCGGTACATTGTAGATGTCATCTACCGGATCACCCAGATGCTCGCCCATAAGGAGACCGGCAACGGCTCTTGTCATATGACGGGTAGCTGCGATCATCATGCCCATGCAGTACTCTGCAACAGCAACAGCATTTCTGCCCGGTGTATAGGTAAGCTGAAGACCTGCAGCAGTGATTGCATCGTAATCTACAGTAACAGGAGTTCCCTTTGCAACACCAATGAATTTCATGCCTGCATCAGCCCAGGCTTTGATCGTATCGGCACCTGCATATTCATCACCAAGAACAACGAGCTCAGCGCCCATGCATTCTTCTTTTACCATGTCTTCGGTTACATGTCCCTTTCCGTGTTTTAATTCACCACAGACAGTGACATCGCAATATTCTTTGATTGCTTCCAGCTCCGCTTCCGGAATGGAAGTACATAAAGCAAGTTTTTTCTTCATGATTTATTTCCTTTCAATCGTTGATCAAACAGCCTGGTCAGCTGCGATAAGAGCCTGCATTTTTGCAACAGCCTCTTCCGGCATTGGTTCATAGTTTCCAAGCGTTTTTGCAATAACAGTAGTCTGAGCCATCTCCTCTGTATAGATGGTAGCGTGCATAGCCTGCTTCATTGCTTTTCCGCAGGAGAACATACCATGATTTTTGATCAGGCATACAAGACCTTTTTCACCAAGGGTATTTACAACCTTTTCAGCAACATCATTGGAACCCGGCATAGTAAAGCTTACAATGCCAACCGGTGTGAACTCACACTGAGGAGGTGTGATCGGAAGAAGCTGAGGATTCTCTCCCATAGCGCAGATGGTAGCGTACATGCTGTGAGTATGAACGGTAGCGTTTACTTCCGGTCTTGCACGATAAACGGCAGTATGCATCGGAACCTCTGAAGATGGTTTGTAAGGTCCGTCGATCCATTCATTTGTGCCGTCCTCTTTCATTCTTACAATGGCGATATCCTCCGGCTTCATTCCGGTATAGGAAATGCCGCTTGGTGTGATAGCAATGATGTCTTTGTCTGTTGCATCTCTCATAGCCAGGTTTCCGGATGTTCCGTTGATCAGGCCTTTTTCAACAGCCTCAAAAGTAGCCTCTAATACAGTTTTTCTGATTTCTTCGTAGATCATGATAAATTTCTCCCTTAATTTATGAATCTTTAAAATGCCTTTTTCAGAATCTCAATAATATCTTCCTTGGTTACACCCTGCTTCGGATTGAAGAGAAGCGGAACCTCTTTCAGAGCGTTGGTTGCGATGACATCAAAGTCTTCTTCGGTAACACCAAGTTCAGAAAGTGTTTTAATGCCAACCTGTTTTGTCATGGCAAGAAGTGCATCGGAAAGAACATACATATCTTTCTCTTTGTCACCGCTGGTTTCAAGACCGATGGCCTTTGCAAGCTCAATGTACTGGTCTGCACAGCTTGGAGCATTGTATTCCAGAACATAAGGAAGAACCGTAGCATTTGCATTGCCGTGTGCAATGTGGTTGCGGGCGCTCAGGGTGTGAGCAATGGCATGTACCAAACCAAGGTTTGCATTGGAGAAGCCAAAGCCTACGATGATGCAGCCAAGCATCATGTTTTCTCTTGCTTCCATGTTGTTGCCATCTTCTACAGCCTTTGGAAGAGCATCATAGAAGATTTTGAAGGCTTCTAAGGAATTATATTTGGTAAGAGGTGTAGCTGCATTAGAGGTATAGCTTTCGATGGCATGGGTAATGGCATCCATTCCTGTAGCTGCAGTTACACCTTTTGGAACTGTCCTGGTAAATTCTGGATCACAGATTACGTGTGAAGGAACAAGCTTATCATCAATAACAACATATTTTACAACCTTAACGGTATCAGTCAGTGCGGATACATTGGTAATCTCACTGGAGGTACCGGCTGTTGTAGGAATTGCGATCAGCGGAAGAACCGGATTTTTTACAAGGCCGATGCCGCCGTACTGTCCGATCGGGCCTTCGTTTGTCATAAGAACATTTACAGCCTTTGCAGAGTCAATGGAGGAGCCACCGCCGACAGCAATAAAGCCCTTTACATCATTTTCCTTTGCAATTGCATAAATTTTCTCGATCAGTTCATTGGAAGGATTCGGTTCAACAGCATCGAAAATCGTAATTTTGATTCCGTCCACTTTTTTTACTTCTGCAAGAACCTTATCTGCAATTCCGGCAGCCTTTACACCGCCATCATAAATAACCATTACATTTTTCAGACCCTCTGCTTCCAAAATGCCGGAGAGCTCTTTTGAAGCATCTTTTCCGAAGGTCAGATTGTTGTGAACAAAAAACTTATAAGCCATGGGTAAATATCCTCTCTTTCTGAAAAATTATTCGCCGTCCGGATTCATTCCGTTCGGGAAAAGAACAACCTTGATTGCATCTTTTCTGGTAAGCTCAATACCCTTTGTAATGTCTTCCAGAGGAAGCTTGTAGCTAATGAAGTCAGAAGCATGGAATTCTTCTGAAATTGCCAGATCGAATGCTTTTTTCGACTGCATGTAAGAAGCACCGAAGTGACCCTTGATCCAGATGTTGTTGTAGTGGATCAGGTTGGTATCCAGCTCAGTAAGAGCACCCTTTGGAACACCTCCAAAGAAGACAACCAGACCGCCCTTTCGAACCATTTCCAAAGCAGGCTGCTGTGTTGCGGTAGCAGGGTTTGCACAGATGACTTTGTCTGCGCCTTTTCCATTGGTAATCTCTTTTACAGCTGCAACCGGATCGTTTTCCTTGCTGTTGATCACATAATCAGCACCAAAAGGTCTTACCTGATCCAGACGAAGCTGGTTGATGTCGATCATGATAACGGTTTTTGCTCCGCGCAGCTTTGCAAGCTTTGTCATGAAGCAGCCGATTGGGCCGGCACCTACAATGACAACTACATCACCGAAGCCAACACCGATGTTGTCTTCGCAGGCATATACAGAGGTAAGAGGTTCTCCAAGAGAAGCAGCCTCGTATTTGATGCCGTCCGGAATACGGTAGATTCCGCCGTATTTGATCTTTTCACCGCCGATGGCGATATACTGTGCAAAGCCGCCTGTTCCTGCAAGCTTGGCAACATGTTCGTTTTCGCAGTTTTCAGAATGACCGCTGATACAGTTGTCACATTCCATGCAATAGGTACCCGGGAAAAGATACAATCTGTCACCAACCTGGTACTTGCTTTCTTCGGAACCGATCTCATCAACCACACCTACGATTTCATGACCATATATAAAAGGATAATTTCCTTTTCTGGAATCTGAAGTAAGATTTCGAATATCGGATCCGCATAAACCTACTGCCATAATCTTAAGGATAACTCCATCCTTCGGACAAACAGGCTTCTCGACATCTTCATAGCGAATGTCATTCGGTCCGTACATAACTGCAGCTTTCATTGTTGCCATATTTTTGCACCTCCGTGTTTTTCTGTTTTTCTTCGTCTTGCTTCAATCATAGCGGTTTTTAAAAGGTGCCGCAAACATGGTATTGCCGTTACCTAACGGAAAGGAGTCAGCAGAAAAGAGTGGGATTGCCGCTAGGAAACGGAAATATCTCAATTGCAAAAATAAGGTGATATTTGTAGAATTTTAGATAATGAAATAGGAGGATGCATATGATCTTAAAAGAAAATTATCTGCTTGGAATCGATCTGGGAACGACGAATATCAAGGCGAACATTATGGATGAGGATGGAGAAATCATAGCGACATCCTCCAGAGCCAATACACCGATTCTTCCAGGTCCCAACATGGTAGAGCAGGACCCGAATCAGTGGTGGGACAATGCCTGTTCTATATTAAAGGAAATCACACAAATTGCAGGAGAGGAAGTGGTGAGGCGCATCCGCGGAATCAGCGTCAGCTCACAGGTAATCTCCCTGGTTCCGGTAGGAAGAGATGCGAAGCCGGTTCGAAATGCCATTACCTATCAGGACACCAGATCTGCCGCAGAGCTGGATTACATTGTAGATACACTGGGCTTTGAAAATTTCGCTTCCGTTATGGGAGCACCGCCAAGTGTTGCCTTTCTTGCAAGCAAGCTTCTTTGGTATAAGAAAAATGAACCGGAAAATCTTGCGAAAACAGCAGGACTTCTTCAGGCAAACGGATATATCAATCTGAAACTAACCGGAAAGATGGCGATTGACCTGGATTGTGCATCGAGATCCCAGTGTCTGGATGCGAAAACTCATAAATGGTCAGAAGAGATTGGAAAAGCCATAGGTGTAGATTTAAATCAGTATTTGCCTCAGCCAAGTGCCATTACAGACATTATCGGCTATGTAACAGAAGAGGCGGCAAAAGAAACAGGTTTGATTTCCGGCATACCGGTATGTGCCGGTGCAAGTGATGCCATGGCATCTATGTATGCAACTGGAATCTCAAAGCTGGGTGAAGTAGGAGAAGCATCCGGAACAACATCCCTCCTCTTTACAGGAACAAACAAGCTTGGAAATTACTACGATCCGGTCGTGACCTTCCCTTGTGCAATCAACGGAATGCCTTTCCTTTACGATGCTCCGATCCAAACCTCCGGAGCAGCAGTAAAATGGTTTATGGATACCTTCGGAGAGGCTGAAAAAATAGAAGCTCAGAAATTAAATAAAAATATTTTTACTTATGTAAATGAGCTGACAGAGTCGGTTAAGCCCGGTTCGGAAGGATTAATGTTCTTCCCCTACCTCCTGGGGGAGAGAGCGCCTCTTTGGAATTCCTACGCCAAGGGAATGTTTATCGGCATGTCTCTTGGCTCCAAGAGGGAGCATTTTTACCGTGCCGTATTTGAAGGAACAGCCTATGCGGTTCGTCATGTACTGAGCAGGGTTTCAGAAATTTCAGGCATTAGGCCCAGCTGCCTGCGCATTGCAGGAGGCGGAGCAAAGAGCCTGACCTGGTGTAAGATAAAGGCTTCCATGCTTCATATTCCGGTATATACCTTAGATGACAAATCCGGAGATGTTCCGTTCGGGGATGTCCTGATTGCAGGAAATGCAGTAGGAGTATTTAAAGATCTTACAAAGACAATCCAGAAAATCGTAAAGGTGAAGGATGTTATTGAACCGGTACCGGAGTGGGAAAAGGCCTACGATCAGCTCTTCCCCTTCTATGTTGATATGTATCAAAAACTGGATGAGGATCTGAAAAAATATAAAACGGTAGTAGATCAGATCTAAAGAATTGAAAAAGAGCGGAAGCTGAAGAAGAATCAGCCTCCGCTTTTCTTATGGATTTTTCTTTTCCTGAAGCTCCAGGGAGCTTAAAAAATTCGCTTTTTCAGACATATAGCTGGCAAGATGATAAAACCAGCCTCTTTGAAATTTACACTTTTCCGGTAAGATCATATACATGATGGACTGCACACTGCGCAAGTGCTTCCAAGAAATGGTCCGTTTTAGGGAAACCAGACTTACGACCGGTTCTGAAATACTGTTTTCTATTTGATAAATAAAGAGAAAACCGTTTTTCAGAAGAGAAGAGTAATCCCGATCCGGGTCTGCACAGCGGACGTTTTTTCCAATATATCTTTTTGCCTGCATATGCTCTTTAATGGAAGAAAGAGTTGTGATCAGACTTTCTTTATTGTTCAGCTGCCAAAGAAGATCCGGCTTGAAATAGTAGTTCAGATCATGGGGCAGGCGGCCAAAAAGCGTTTCACAGACAAATTTATCGATGTAGCGGTCAATTTTATCCCGGTCTGCTTTTTCCAGAATGGGAGAAATAGTAATGACAGGTATGTCAATTGCTGCAGAGGCAATGTTTTTTATCTGTACCGTGGAAATAATAAGCTCTGGTTTTTCATCAAGACAGCGCTCCTTTGCGTGGATGGGGTAAGGGCCGCGCAGGTCGAGAGCTCCCTTGTAGCGAGAATTGAGCTGTTCCATAATATAGTGGGTGACAGAGCCATTGGTGTGACTGATGACACAGGTGACAATGCCGTCCTTTCGAAGATGCTTGCGAAGGTGACGGTCCGCAGAGATGATAAAGGGATAAAGGTAGTCTTCTTCATCATCTCCCAGATCGATCTCACATTGCTTTTCCAGATACTTTCGTGTGAAATGTACGATGTCTCCCTGAAAAGGATATTTTCTTCGAAGTTCATCTCCGAGAATGTGATTTTGTACCTGAGGGGCCACCACACCGTCAAAAAGAGCCTGAACATGTCTGGTCAGGTCGACAAACAAATGGTCATCGTAGGAAAAGTCAATGCCATATTCAATGTAAAGCCGGTCAAAAAGGCTGTTTACAATCTGGTGACAGATCACATCTGTGCTTTCTAAAATATGATTTTTGGAGTAGCTCATGTCACAAAGCTGAATCAGCTGCTTTAAAATATCAGAAAGCCAGATCAGCTCTGCACGGCGGATCTCAATCTGCCATTCTTTGTTCAGGGTGGAGATTACTTCTGCAATCAGCTCTGAAATATCGGAATCCGGTCTGGAAACTGTGGTGTGCCGGATCGCATTTCCGTGAACAATCCGGTAATACATGATTGCGATGGAAAGAGTAAGATAGATAAATGCAGAATCGTCCAGGGAAACATTGTAGCTTCGCATGGCTTTCTTGAGCACGTTTTGGATAGATCTCAAAATATCCGCATTCAGCTCTTCTTTATTAATGACAATTCCGTCCCTGGAGTAGTAGTCCCAGTACTGGGCATACAGCTGGATCAGAATATCCCGGCGCTTAATCTCGTTATTCTCCAGGCGTACAAAATTCCCCTTCCGTTCCATCTGAAGGTAAGGGTGTCTTGCAGAAATCTTTTTTTTCACTGTTTTCAGGTCGTTTTCCAGGGTAGTACGGCTGACAAACATTTCATCTTCCAGGGTGCCCAGCTCAAACCAGTCATTTCCTCGAAGAAGGTGAATGAGGAGGGTTCGGACGCGGTCATCCTTGGATGCATAGCTTTCTTTTTCGGAAAAAAGCTGAACAAAGATGCTTCTGTCCCTGATGGAAAGAGAGTATCCTTTGCCGTATTGGGGACAAATCTGAATACCGAACTCCTCCAGCTGAGAATTGATTTCTTTTATATCACTGCGCACGGTTCTTTCTGAAACATCCAGGGCTGCTGCCAGCTCCTTGCCGGAAGCAGCACCCTGTTTTTTGTTTAAAACCGAAAGCAGGTTTTTTTGTCTGGAATGCAGATTAAGCGTTTTCATAAAAACCTCCTAAAGACCATGTATATTCGGGAGCTTTGATAAGGCTTAAAACTTACAGAACCTCAATGATGACGGAAGTGCCCATGCCGCCGCCGGCACAGAGCGTTGCAGCACCATAGCGAAGGCCTCTTCTCTTCATTTCGTACATCAAGGTAATGACGATACGGGAGCCAGTAGCGCCTACCGGGTGTCCGAGAGAAATTCCGCCGCCGTTTACATTTAGCTTGTTATCCGGAATGTTAAGATCCTTTTGGCAGGCAAGTACCTGGGAAGAAAATGCCTCATTGACCTCCCAAAGATCAATATCCTCTGTGGTAAGGCCTGCTTTTTTCAATGCTTTCTGGGTGGAGCTGATGGGTCCAAGTCCCATAAGCTCAGGAGCAACACCGGTAGTGGCAGTGCTGACAATGCGGGCAAGAATCGAACAGCCCAGCTCCTTTGCCTTATCTTCTGCCATTAGTATAACACCAGAAGCGGCATCATTCATCCCGGAAGCGTTGCCAGCAGTAACTTTTCCTCCTTCTTTGAAGGCAGGACGAAGCTTTGCAAGGCCTTCCAGGGTAGCATTTCGCTTTGGATATTCATCTGTAGTGTAAGTGGTGTCTCCTTTTCGGGAAGAAACTGTAATCGGAATGATTTCTTCATCGAAGCGTCCTGCGTCCTGTGCTGCGACTGCACGCTGCTGGGAGCGAAGAGAGTAGGCATCCATTTCTTCTCTTGTAATGCCGTATTTGTCGGCTACATTTTCAGCAGTGATTCCCATAGCAGGTCCGACACCCAGATTGGTGAGAGAGTCCCACATGGAATCTCTTAATTCCATGTGACCGTATTTTTTGCCGTATCTTGCATCAAATACCATGTGCGGAGCAGTACTCATGCTGTCAGCACCTCCGGCCATAATGCAGTCAGCTTCTCCAGCTTTGATCTGGTAATAGCCCATCTGGATGGCAGACATGGAAGAAGTACAGTTACGGTGAATGGTGATGCCCGGAACGCTTTCGGGAAGACCTGCTTTTACAAGTGCAACACGGGCAAGGTTATTTTCTTTATAAGTTCTTTGATAATTACATCCCCAGATTACATCTTCAATAATGGCCGGGTCAATGGATGCACGGCTGATCAGGTTCTGCATTACCGGAATGGTAAGCTCAGACGGGGCAAGGGATTTAAACTGACCGCCGATGGTTCCAATCGGAGTTCTGCAGCCTGCAACGATTACAACATTTCTCATGATTTATTATCTCCTTTAAAACAAAAGAGGACCGCAGGAAGCAGTCCTCTATAATTGTTGACATTTAGAATACGCCGTATGGATACTCTCTGTCCGGAACAGATCTGTCGATTCTGTCGGAAGGAACGAAAGCAACCGCACGAACGATGGTTCCGTCTCCCATGTACCAACGAAGCGGGAAGCAAGCAAAGAGGAATCTCTTATTCTTAACCTTGTCCAAATCTCCGCCAAGGTTCTCTATACCCATCACATTGTTGCGAAGAAGAATGTCGTGACATGGCTCCCACTCTGGAAAGTCGTCTTTTGCAGGATGTCCGTAAACCTGCTGATATTCTTCAACGATACGTGGAACGTATGGTCCGGGACCATGCTCTGCAGCGTATGTATACATGATGTGGTCGATGGCCTGCATATCAAAGCCGACACCCTTTACTTCATGATCTACAAACCAGTGAGCACCTGCAATGGAAAGACCCGGTGAATATCCGAAGTAGTCATCGTTCTCACCCCAGCGTCTGTGTGTTCCTGTGTTCAGAAGCACCCAGTCACCTTTCTTGATGCCGCCTTCTACTTTCTTCGCAGCTTCTTCAATCTCTTCCGGAGTGATCAGCTCCCATTTCTTTTTCGGAATGTCCAGGCAGACTGCCTCAGCAAAGTAATTCTCCAAAGGAAGCTCATGAGTATATGGGCTTTCGGGAATAACATGAGAAGGTGAATCTGCATGTGTGGAGTTGTGCATGTGGAAATCATTAAATGTCTGAAGCAATCTGTAATGCATCGGCATATGATTTACTCTGTCAATGTGGAAATCTCCATTTGAAGGCCACAAAGGATTGCCGCGTCCAAAAGGATGAGAAAGGTCTAAAAGCTCGAAGGTTTTGTCTTTGAACATGTCAAAGATACTGCCGTCGTATGGCTGATGCCATTTCATTGTGTTATCCCAACGCATAGTTCTTTTCTCCTTTACTTTTCTATGATAGTTCATATGATAAAGGATTGGCATGGAATATCAAATTCAAAATTGCCGCTAGTTTGTGGAAAAAGGAATAAAGAGAAAAAGACAAAATTCCGCTATAAAGCGGAAAAGAAATAAGCGAAAAGAAAACGAAAAAAGAATCGAACAAAATATTAACAGCCCGATCGATCACATTTGAATCAACCGGGCTGCTAATGAATTTCTTTCAATTTCATTGTCTACACCTGCAACTTTCATAGATTATAAAGGCGGCTCTTTTTTCCTTTCCTCTTTGTGTTATTTGTCTTTCACGACATCTATAAGATGAGCCTTTTTATAACATCCACATCTGCTTTGCAACCAGAACTGAAATCTAAGACCTTTCTTCTTTCTCTAAGGAATATGTTTCCTACACATCTGTCAGAATCAATTTAACTTGTAAATCTTAGTGAATGTTTCCTTTTGATGATTGCATTGTAAAATAAAAGTAAGAAAAAGTCAAGAAAAAACTGAAAAGAGTTTAAAAAAATACAAAAAGTCAGAAAAATAAGAAGCGAGTAAAGAATATATAAGAAAAAACGAATGGGATTGGCAATTGCGTAACGAAGCGGAATAGAATAAAATGATACTGGCAGGGTGATCGAAAAATGATATGCCTGAAAAAATATACCATCAGCCGTTTGCAAGGAGGAAAATTATGGAAGAAGGAAAAATCACTTTGGAGCTGGAGCCGGCAAAAAATGAAGTAGCAGCTGCAGAAGAAAAGGCTCCATTGGAGCAGACTTATATGGAAGATGTAAATCTTTCAGAGGAAGAAAGAAAAACGGTTGAGGAGTTTGCGGAAAAAATAAATCTTAAGGATTCTGCAATTGTGCTGCAATATGGGGCGAGTGCACAAAAAAAGGTAGCAGATTTTTCGGATTCCGCGCTGAACGGGGTAAAAACGAAGGACCTTGGTGAAATCGGAAATATGATTACAGATCTGGTAACACAGCTGAGAGGATTTTCGATTGAGAAAGAACAGAAAAAGGGACTTTTCGGAAGATTAAAGGAAAAAGTAACGGATTTATCCAAGCTAAAGACAAAATACAATGAAACGGAAACAAATGTAGACAAGATCGTTGGTGTTTTGGAAGGGCATGCCAATACCTTGCAGAAGGATATCGTCATGCTGGATAAAATGTATGACAGCAACCTTACATATTTTAAAGAACTGACAATGTACATTATGGCCGGTAAGCTGAAACTGAAAAAGGAACAGGAGGAAACACTTCCTGCATTGCAGAAAAAAGCGCAGGAATCCGCTTTTACAGAGGATGCACAGGCGGCAAAGGATTATGCAGAGCTTTGCGAACGCTTTGACAAAAAGCTTACAGATTTGGAAATCACCAGGACAATCTGTATGCAAATGGCACCGCAGATCCGGCTGGTACAAAATAGTGATACTCTGATGGTAGAAAAAATCCAGTCAACCATTAACAATACCATTCCGCTTTGGAAAAACCAAATGGTCTTGGCACTTGGAATCGCTCATTCCCAACAGGCAATGCAGGCACAGAGAGCAGTATCAGATCTTACAAATGAATTGCTGAAGAAAAATGCAGATACCTTAAAGAGCGGAAGTGTGGAAATCGCAAAGGAAAGCGAACGTATGATTGTGGATATGGAGACGGTTCGCTATACCAATGAGCAGCTGATTTCGACTCTGGATGAGGTGGTAAGAGTTCAGGAAGAAGGACGAAATAAGAGAAGAGAAGCAGAAAATGAACTGGGGCAGATTGAGGCACAGCTCAAACAGAAGCTTTTAAATATACGCAATGATCAGTAAATAGGGAAAAGAAAATGAATATTTTATTGATTTTAGGAATCGCAGCGGCTGTGATCGTGCTGCTGCTGATCCTGGTAGTAGCTTTTTCAGTAAGAGTTTCCAACAATGATCTGAAGGAAAAACAAAGAAATGGAAAAAGCCTAAAGGAAGAAGATGCAAAAATACTGCAGGGCGGCAGAGAAAGGCTTATGGCGTTGCGTAAAATGACAATGCAGATAAAGGAGCAGAGCCTTCGGGAAAGGGGAAATGAAGTCTGTACCCTGGTAGATAAAATTCTTCAGACCCTGAAAGAAAAACCGACAAAAATAAAAAATGCCAGACAATTTTTAAATTATTATCTTCCTACTTTAGAGGAAGTCTTTTCGAAATACCGACAAATGGAAGAAAGCAAAGTTTCAACAGAGCAGATGACTGCAAAGCTGAAAAATTACCTGATCGATGTAAAGACGGCTCTGATGAAACTGTATGAAAATCTTTTTGCAGAGGATGTATTTGATATGGCGGTGGATATGGAAGCCATGACCATAGCCGCAAAGAGAGAAGGACTTCTGGAGGATAAAGGTTCAGAAGAAAAGATAATAATAGAGGAAGAAAAGGAAAAAATAAAACTGACAATTTAGAATGCAAAAAAAATGGGACTGTCGCATAAAAACGACGGTCCTTTGTTTTAAAGTGAAAAGAAAAATGAGTAAAAGATATGTAAATTTGAAGCGTTAAGAAGCAGAATGGAGGGGCAAAAAAATCTTGCTTTTTAGGTATAAAGGGGTTATTATATGCGTATAAGTGGTGAAAAGTGGCGAAAAGTGGGGAATTTTGTAGTCACAAGGTGAGGCAAAGACCATTATGTTTATGGGCGAGTATAGTCATTCGATTGACGAGAAGGGAAGATTGATTATGCCATCGAAGTTCAGGAGCGAACTTGGGGAGACGTTCGTTCTGACAAGGGGACTGGATGGATGTCTTTTTGCGTACCCAAAGTCCGAATGGAATGATCTGGAAGAAAAGCTTCGCTCTCTGCCGCTTACAAATAAAAATGCCAGAAAAATCACGCGGTTTTTAGTTTCAGCAGCAGCTTCTTGTGAGATGGACAAGCAGGGGAGAATACTTGTTCCGTCAGCACTTAGGGAGTATGCAGGACTTGAAAAAGAAGTTGTCGTCACAGGCAATCTGGAACGTGTGGAAATCTGGGACAAAACAAAATGGACTGAAAACAATAGCTTTGAGGATATGGATTCTATAGAAGCGGGACTTCAGGACTGTGGGGTTCTTATCTGATATGAATTTTGAACATATATCGGTTTTACTTTCCGAGTCAATTGAAAATCTTCAAATCAGACCTGAGGGGGTCTATGTGGACGGCACATTAGGGGGTGCCGGTCATTCCTTTGAGATTTGTAAGAGACTATCGGATAAAGGAAGATTGTTTGGCTTTGATCAGGATGAAGATGCCATTGCTGCGGCATCGGATAGACTTAAGGGGTATGCTGATCGGGTTACGATTATACGCAGCAATTTTCGCAATATGGCGAAGGAACTTCGGGAAAGAGGTGTAGAGCAGGTGAATGGAATCCTGTTGGACCTTGGGGTTTCATCGCATCAATTAGATGAGGCGGAAAGAGGCTTTTCTTATCGTTTTGATGCACCTTTGGACATGAGAATGGATCAAAGACAGGGACGAAGTGCAGCAGATGTTGTAAATACATACGAAGAAGAAGAGCTGTTTCGTGTCATAAAAGAGTACGGGGAAGAAAAATTTGCAGGGCGAATTGCCGCAAACATATGCAGAGCAAGGGCAGAAAAGCCGATCGAATCCACGGGAGAGCTGGCCGAGATTATAAAAAATGCAATACCGGCCAAGTTTCGAAATGGTGGTGGACATCCGGCCAAGAAAAGCTTTCAGGCGATTCGGATTGAAGTGAATGATGAACTGAAGGTATTGGAAGAGTCTCTGGACAGCATGATAGACCTTTTATCAGACGGAGGCAGGCTGTGCATCATAACATTTCATTCTCTGGAAGACAGGATTGTAAAGAACATTTTTAGAAGAAATGAAAAACCCTGTACCTGTCCGCCGGACTTCCCGGTTTGTGTTTGTGGGAAAAAGTCCAAAGGAAAAGTAATAAGCAGGAAGCCGGTACTCCCAACACCGGAAGAAATTGAAAAAAATTTAAGATCCCATAGTGCAAAGCTGAGGGTGTTTGAAAGAAGATTTGATGAAACACAAGTCTGAATGAGGACAGGCCCGGATAAGAGATGGGACAATCGGTGCAGGGACGGAAGGTCAGATGGTGCGTACTGCAGTAAAACAAGGTGGAAAAATGGCAGGAAGCAAACGAAGGGTAGATTCGAAAGTGAAGCGGATCAAAAGGAAAATGGTGGAAGCGGAAGAAGGCAGTGCAGTAAAAAGACTGGAGGAACTGCCGGAACAAGAAGAAAAAAGAAAACGATTACAGGAATCAAGAAAGAAGTCTGGCAGAAGAAAATCCATTAGCCGAGGGTATGTGGTTTTTCTTAGCTTTGTTTGTGTTGCAGTTTCTTCTTTGTGTGTCAATTATCTGAGACAAAAGGCGACGATTACAAGCCAGTACGAAACGATTGCAGAGCTTGAGAGCGAATACAGTCAGTTGAAAAACGACAATGATGCGAAATATAATCAGGTAAAGGGCTCTGTCAGCATGGAAGATGTAAAAGATGCAGCCGTGAATCGTCTTGGAATGCATTATGCAGATTCGGATCAGATTAAATATTACGATACAACAGATGGAAGTTATGTCAGACAATACCAGGATGTTCCTACAGACTAAGTTTTGCGGGAAGGAAGTATATGGATAAGAAAAGGCAAACGAGAATCAGAAAGTTTCCTGTTCGAAAAATAAATAGACAGATTAGCAGAAAGCTGGTAGGACTATTTTTGGTAGTCATACTGGCTTTAATAGCTTTACTAATAAAAATAACACAGATCAATATTACAAACGGAGCGGATTATACACGAATTGTTCTACAAAATAATCAGCAGCAATATGTTAACCGTACATTGGCCTTTAAAAGGGGAGACATATTGGATCGTAATGGTACGGTACTAGCAACCAGTGAAAGAGTCTACAACCTGGTTCTGGATTGCTCCGTTGTAAATTATGAAGAAACAGATACAAATGGAAATACAAGCAAGCCTTATGTGGAAGCTACAGTATCTGCCCTGGTAAATTATTTTGACTTGGATGAAGAAGATATCTACAATCGTCTGAATTCAGATGAAACAAAAAACAGTCAGTATCAGATTCTGAAAAAGAATGTGACGATGGAAGAAAAGGAAGCATTTGAAACGGCGACAAGTCTGACGGATGAAAGTCTGACAGATGAGGAATACCAGGAAAGATACAATGTACAGGGGGTATGGTTTGAGGAAAGCTATCAAAGGGTATATCCGCAAAATTCCATTGCCTGCGATCTGATCGGATTTACAGGAAGTTCAAATCAGGCGGATTGGGGTATTGAAGGCTACTATAACGATGAATTAAACGGAACGAACGGAAGGACCTTCGGTTACTACAATTCCGATTCAACCGTAGAACAAAACATCATACAGCCGATAGACGGAAACAATGTGATCTCTACCAGCGATGTAAATATTCAGCAGATTATTCGAAATGCAATACAGGATTTCCAGAACAAATATAGTGAAGGGCCGAACAATACAAATGGGGCATCCAATATTGCGGTGCTGGTAATGGATCCGAACAACGGAGAAATACTGGGGATGGATTCCTCGGATTGGTATGATCTGAACAATCCAAGAGATCTAAGCGGGATTGTAGACGAGGAAACCCTTGCATCCATGACGGAAGAGGAAAAAGTAGAAAAGCTGAATTCCATTTGGCGCAATTACTGTATTTCGGATGCATTTGAGCCGGGATCGACAGCAAAGCCTTTTACGGTGGCAGCCGGTCTGGAAACAGATACCGTCAAAACGACAGATACATATGTTTGTGATGGATACGAAACAATCAATGGCCAGATTATCCGGTGTTCGGTATATCCGGATGCACATGGTGAAATGGATACAGCAGGAAGCCTTGTGAATTCCTGCAATGATGCGCTGATGCAGATTTCCTATAAACTGGGTGCAGAAAATTTTCTGAAATATCAAAGTATATTTAACTTCGGGGAAAAGACAGGAATCGATCTGCCGGGAGAAAACACAGGGATTTTGTACAGCCTGGACAATATGGGAACGATGGAGTTGGCGACTTCCTCTTTTGGGCAGGGATTTACCTGTACCATGGTGCAGGAGGCAGCGGCAATGAGTTCGCTGATCAATGGAGGGTACTATTATAAACCTCATGTTGTAAAGTCTATTACAGACAGTAGTGGAAACCTTCTGGAAAATGTAGAGGGAGTAGTGGAACGGCAGACCGTTTCAAAGGAAGTGAGCGATTATATTCGCCAGACCCTTGGTGAGGTTGTTTCATCCGGAACAGGACAAAGCGCAAAGGTTCCGGGCTACAGCATGGGAGGAAAAACCGGAACCGCACAGAAGATCCCAAGGGACAGCGGAAACTATCTGGTTTCCTTTATCGGCTTTGCACCGCTGGATGACCCGCAGGTATTAGTCTATGTTATTGTGGATGAGCCAAATGTAGAAGAACAGGATTCTTCTTTGTATGCACAGGAAATTGCGAAACAGATCTTTACAGAACTTCTTCCTTATATGAATATATTTGCGGATAATCCGGAGGAGCTGGCAGCTGCACAGACGCAGCAGGAAACGCAAAGCACAGATACCCAGCAGGAGACAGAAAGTCAGCAGACGGAAGAAAGTGAAGGAGAGAGCCAGGCAACAGAAAATTCAGATAATCAGG
Source organism: bacterium (assembly GCA_963624695.1). Classification (GTDB taxonomy): domain Bacteria; phylum Bacillota; class Clostridia; order Lachnospirales; family Lachnospiraceae; genus Alectryocaccobium. The sequence continues at coordinate 39,301 of CAVFRH010000079.1, read as the reverse complement.
AAAATCTGCAGGAAGATGGAAATGAACAGACTGCAGAGTTGACACAATAAAGAAATTTGAGGTGGGAAAATGAGTTTGGTTTTATTAGCATCTATGCTGATCGCTTTTGCGGCAGCGGTAATTTTAGCACCGGTACTGATTCCTATACTTCGAAGAATGAAGATGGGACAGACAGAAAGACAGGAAGGAGTTAAATCGCATTTAAAGAAAGCAGGAACTCCTACCATGGGAGGCTTGATCTTTTTGATTGCTGCGGCAGTAGCCAGTTTCCCTTTCGCATATCTTTATCCGAAGGTAATACCGGTTATGGTTTTAACGCTTGGCTTTGGAGTGATCGGATTTATTGATGATTATCTTAAGGTAGTGCTGAGGCGTTCCGATGGACTGCTTCCCTGGCAGAAACTGATTTTGCAGTTTGTTGTTACGACTATTTTTCTTATTTATATACTGCATTTAACAGATACCAGTTTGCAGATGACGATTCCTTTTGGAAACGGCGCGGTGCTGGATCTTGGCTGGCTGGCGATTCCTTTTATGTACATTGTTATTTTGGCAACGGTAAATGGAGTGAACTTTACAGATGGACTGGATGGACTCGCATCCAGTGTAACAGCAGTTGTGGCAGGATTTTTTCTGACAGCATCTTTGGCCAAGACGGCAGGTCTGGAGCCTGCAGCCTGTGCAATACTTGGTGCCTTGATGGGATTTCTTTGCTTTAATGTTTTCCCGGCAAAGATTTTTATGGGGGATACAGGCTCCCTTGCACTGGGAGGCTTTGTAGCTGGAATGGCTTATATGCTGAATATGCCGCTGTTTATTCCAATCATCGGTATTATTTACGCAGTGGAGCTTCTTTCGGTGGTACTGCAGGTTTCTTATTTTAAATTGACACATGGAAAACGAATTTTTAAGATGACACCGATTCATCACCATTTTGAATTATGCGGATGGTCTGAACCGAGAATTGTAGCTGTTTTTACAATCATTACAATAGTGGCATGTTCAATTGCATATTTTGCAATGTAAAAAGTAATCCTGGATGGGAAAGAAGAGGAAAAGAATCAGATGGAGCTGACAGATAAAAAAGTATTGGTATTCGGAAGCGGAAAAAGCGGGATTTCAGCAGCTTCGCTTTTAAAAGAAGAGGGAGCAGAGGTTATTCTCTATGACGGAAACGTAAAACTGGATTCTGCCGAAATTCTTGAAAAAATAAAAAAAGAAAGTAAAGATCCGGCATGCAGCGTTGAAGTTGTATTGGGTGAGCTTCCTGACAGATATTTAGAGGAAGTAGAGCTTGTGGTATTGAGCCCTGGAATTCCATGTGACCTTCCTCTGGTGGAAAAATTCAAGGAAAAGAAAGTTCAGATCATTGGAGAGATAGAGCTGGCATACATTACCGGAAAGGGAAAGGTTCTGGCAATAACCGGAACCAATGGCAAAACTACCAGTACAACCTTGCTTGGAGAAATTATGAAAGCTTCCTGCCCGGAGGTATATGTGGTTGGAAATATCGGAAATCCGTATACGGCTGTTTCGAGAGCACAGAGCCCCGATGCGGTGACGGTTGCGGAAATATCCAGCTTTCAGCTTGAAACCATAGAAAGCTTTCATCCTTTTGTGTCTGCAATCACAAATATTACACCGGATCATCTGAACCGCCATCATACCATGGAAGAGTATATAAGAGTGAAAGAAAGAATTGCAGAAAATCAGACAGAGGATGATCTTTGTGTACTGAATTATGAGGATCCGATCCTTCGCGAGTTTGGAAAAACATTGAAGTGCAAGGTAATGTATTTTTCTTCTCTGCAGGCGTTGGAAGAAGGCATTTACTATAAGGATGGAGAGATTCGAATCCGCAAAAATGGAAAGGAAGAGCTTCTTATTAAGACAGAGGAGCTGCAGATACTCGGACTTCATAACTTTGAAAATGTAATGACAGCAGCAGCGATGGCTCTTCACGCAGGTGCGAAGCTGGAAACAGTGAGAAGGGTTTTGAAGGAGTTTCCGGGGGTAGAACACAGAATTGAATATGTAGGCGAATTCAAAGGGGTTCGTTACTACAACGACTCTAAGGGTACGAATCCGGATGCTGCAATCAAGGGAATCCAGGCAATGAATCGTCCGACTTTTCTGATTGGAGGAGGCTTCGACAAAAACAGCACCTATGAAGAATGGATCCAGTGTTTTGATGGGAAAGTAAAAAAATTCCTTTTGATCGGACAGACAAAAGAAAAAATTGCCCAGGCGGCTTTGAAATGCGGCTTTCCAAAGGAGAATATTCAACTTTGTGAAGATCTTACAGAAGCCGTGGAAATATGCAAAAAAGAGGCAAAGACAGGAGATGCAGTACTTTTGTCACCTGCCTGTGCCAGCTGGGGTCAGTTTGACAATTATGAACAGAGGGGAAGAGTGTTCAAGGAGCTGGTGAAAAACTAAATAAATAAAAAAGGCAGAAGCACAACATGAAAAAAAGAGGAAAAGGAAGAGAAAAGGGAAAACGTCCGGGACGCAGAAGAATGCGGCTTGTCATTTTGGCGGCAATCCTTGTTTTGATACTTTTTTTTCTTTTGCTGTTTCGAGTGACCAACATTGTTGTAAGCGGAAATGATCGCTACACGGAGCAGCAGATTAAGGAACGCTGTATAGATGAGAACAGCTTTCACAATTCACTTTTATTTTATTTGTTTCATCGCAAAATCCAGACAGACGATATGCCTTTGCTTGATTATGTGGATGTTATTTACGTGGATCGAAATACAATTCAGCTGCGTGCGCATGAAAAACAGACCATCGGTATGTTTCAGGTAGGAGACAAGGTTTGCTGTATAGACCAGGATGGATACGTTGTTGAAATTTTAGATTATGACGGCAGTGAATCTTTGAATCTTCCTCTTATAAACAATCTGGCAGACAGCGGAACGCTCGGAGAAAAGATAGGGATAGAAGATGACGGTGTTCTCAATGCGCTTCAGGCTTTAAAGGCTTCGTTTGATAAATACAGTGAGATACCGGAAAGCATAGATATTGAAAAAAATGATAAGGGAGTAAATACTTATACGCTGCACTATGGAAATGTCAGCATTCTTATGGGGGCAGATGAGTATCTTGAAGAAAAGATGCAGCGCGTGGCAGCCATTCTTCCTCAGATAAAGGAAATGTCCGGAACACTTCATCTGGAAAATTTTGATGAAGAAACCGTCAACATCATATTTGATACCAATACAGCAAATACGGCGGAGGAAACTGAAGAACAGGAAAGTACGGACGCACAGACAGAAGAGACTCAAACGCAGGAGGTGGCTGACGCGGGAACAACTGATACTGTGCAGACAACGGAAACAACAGAAACAACAGAAACAACAGAGAGTCAGGATACGCAGGAGACCAGTACAGCAGAGGAGCTTCAGTAGTCGTCGGAAGATACGGAAGGCAACCTGACAGAATAAACAAAAAAAGATAAAAAAAGACAGAAAGTTTGTCGGAAATTTTTTCGCACGCCATACATTTTTTTCTTGCATCTCTTAGGGGTGAATGCTACAATGTATGGCGTGCCTTTGTGTGCCTGCAGATTAACCCACTGCAGCGGTGCAAAATTTAAAAGGGCATGGGAAAGGAGGATTCACATGAAAGTAAGATCTTCTGTTAAACCGATCTGCGATAAGTGCAAGGTTATCAAAAGAAAAGGAAGCGTTCGCATTATCTGTGAGAATCCGAAGCATAAACAGCGTCAGGGTTGATTCCTAAGAATCCGAGATGTTTATGCAGCTTGATATTATAAAGTGAATCCAAATGCCCTGACTCGGCTGCGTCAGGATGCCTCTGTGGATGTGCACCAGATGAGTGCCTCCTTTATAATATTGCTTAATACTCCTTCTAGAGTACCGTCAGGGAAGGGGAAAGGTCGCCGGGTGGCGGCTGGATGTTTTTACATCCCAGTTAAGACAGTATTTATCCGTGATTGGGCGGGTAAAACGAAGAACCGGAAGGTTCAAAGAAATTTTAATTAAAATGGAGGAAAAGTCACATGGCTCGTATAGCTGGTGTAGATTTACCGAGAGACAAACGCGTAGAGATAGGACTTACCTATATCTATGGTATTGGAAGAACATCTTCCAACCGTATCCTGGCAGATGCTGGAGTTGATCCAAGCACTCGTGTCAGAGACCTAACCGACGATGAAGTTAAGAAAATCGCCGCTGTTATCGATGAAACACAGACAGTAGAAGGTGATTTGAGACGTGAGATCGCAATGAACATCAAACGTCTCCAGGAAATCGGATGCTACAGAGGTATTCGTCATAGAAAAGGACTTCCTGTTCGTGGACAGAAGACTAAAACGAATGCAAGAACTCGTAAGGGTCCGAAGAGAACTGTTGCTAACAAGAAAAAATAATTGATTAAATTAAAGAAGAAAGCGTAGGTTAGTATTTAGAAATGGCTAAAGTTACGAAGAAAGTGACAAAACGTCGCGTTAAAAAGAATGTGGAGCGTGGACAGGCACATATCCAGTCTTCGTTCAACAATACTATCGTTACCTTGACTGATGCTGAAGGCAACGCTCTTTCATGGGCATCTGCCGGCGGCCTTGGTTTCCGTGGATCAAGAAAATCAACTCCTTATGCTGCTCAGATGGCAGCTGAGACTGCAACAAAGGCAGCACTTGTGCATGGCCTTAAGAGCGTAGATGTATTTGTAAAAGGACCTGGTTCAGGTCGTGAAGCAGCAATCCGTGCTCTTGCAGCTTGCGGACTTACTGTAACAAGTATCCGTGACGTCACCCCTGTACCACACAATGGATGTCGTCCGCCAAAACGCAGAAGAGTCTGATTAGATTGAGGAGGTCATAAGAATGGCAGTTAATAGAGTACCGGTATTAAAAAGATGCAGATCCCTTGGAATGGATCCTGTATATCTTGGAATTGACAAAAAGTCTACCCGTCAGCTGAATCGCAGAAGCCGTAAGATCTCTGAGTATGGACTTCAGCTTCGTGAGAAACAGAAAGCAAAATTCATCTACGGTGTATTAGAGAAACCTTTCCGTAATTACTATGAGAGAGCAGATCGTATGCAGGGACAGACAGGTGCAAACCTTATGACACTGTTAGAGCTGCGTCTTGACAATGTAATCTTCCGCCTTGGATTTGCAAGAACAAGAAGAGAAGCTCGTCAGATCGTTGACCACAAACATGTATTGGTTAACGGAAAACAGGTTAACATTCCTTCTTACATTGTAAAAGCAGGCGATACAGTAGAAATCAAAGAGGCTAAAAAAGGATCCGCTCGTTACAAAGAGATCGTTGAAGTAACAGCAGGACGTCTTGTTCCTACATGGCTTGATGCTGATCAGGAAAATCTGAAAGGAATTGTAAAAGAGGTTCCGGCTCGTGAAGCAATTGATGTTCCTGTAAACGAGATGTTGATTGTCGAGTTGTATTCAAAATAATAGTCATCCTAAAAGGAGGAGCGAATAGGTGTTCGATTTTAACAAACCTAAAATTGAAATTGCAGAGCTTTCTGAAGATGGAAAATTCGGTAGATTCGTGGTTGAACCTTTGGAAAGAGGATATGGCACCACATTGGGCAATTCTCTGCGCAGAATAATGCTTTCCTCTCTTCCGGGATGTGCTGTCAGCCAGGCAAAAATTGAAGGCGTTCTTCATGAGTTCACAGAAATTCCGGGCGTAAAAGAAGACGTTACCGAAATAGTAATGAACCTTAAAAGCCTTATTGTGAAGGACAACAGTGATAATATTCAGCCTAAGGTCGGCTACATTGATTTTGAAGGAGAGGGCGTTGTAACAGGCGCAGATATCCAGCTGGATTCCGATCTTGAGATAATCAACAAAGATCAGGTTATCGCTACATTGAACGGTGGAACAGACAGCCGTCTTTATATGGAGTTAACCTTTACAAGCGGACGTGGTTATATTAGTGCTGAAAAATCAAAACAGGCAGATGATCCTATTGGAGTGATCGCGATTGATTCTATTTACACTCCTGTAGAAAGAGTAAACCTTACAGTAGAAAACACCCGTGTAGGTCAGGTTACAGACTATGACAAGCTTACATTGGATGTTACAACAAAGGGAACCCTTTCCGCTGATGAGGCTGTCAGCCTTGCAGCAAAGGTACTTTCAGAGCATCTGAAATTATTCATCGACCTTTCAGAACATGCCAAGGTGGCAGAAGTTATGGTTGAGAAGGAAGATGAAGACAAAGAAAAGGCACTTGATATGAAGATCGATGAGCTGGAGCTTTCCGTTCGTTCATACAACTGTCTGAAACGTGCAGGTATCAATACAGTAGAAGAACTGTGCAACAAAACTCCGGATGAGATGATGAAGGTTCGTAACCTTGGTCGCAAGTCTTTGGAGGAAGTACTTGCAAAATTAAAAGAACTCGGACTGCAGCTCAGTCAGGGAAAAGAAATTCAATAATAAGGTGAGAAATTCACTTTATATCACGGCCTTATCGAAGAAAGAGAAGCCGGAATAGCTTTGTAGAATACAGCGGGCAATCAGTAAATCCGAAGAAGTGTGATGCCCGTTCCACAAAACGGAGGAAAATAAAATGTCAGGTTACAGAAAACTCAGCAGAACAACAGATCAGAGAAAAGCTCTTTTAAGAGGACAGGTTACAGCTCTTTTATATCATGGAAAGATCCGTACAACCGAGAGCAAGGCAAAAGAGATTCGTAAGATCGCTGAAAGCCTTATTGCATTGGCAGTAAAGGAAAAAGATAACTTTGAGACCGTTGAGGTTACAGCTAAAGTTGCACGTAAAGATGCTGATGGCAAGCGTGTAAAAGAAGTAAAAGACGGAAAGAAAGTTACTGTATACGATGAAGTAAAGAAGACAATCAAAAAAGACGCTCCAAGCAGACTTCATGCAAGACGTCAGATGATGAAAGTTTTCTATCCTGTTAAGGATGTTCCGCAGTCAAATAAGGGCAAAAAGAAAAATACAAAAGAGATTGATCTTGTTGCTAAGATGTTTGATGAGCTGGCTCCAAAATACAGCAGCAGAAACGGTGGATACACTCGTATCATCAAGATCGGACCACGTAAGGGCGATGCTGCAATGGAAGTTGTTATCGAGTTAGTTTAATTAGTTGAACCGTAAGGTCTTGACTCAATAGAAATTAGTGTTTATAATTACAACAACGTGCGAAAAATACCCAAACAGTTGTATTTAGGCACAATTTACAACTGGAGGGAGGTTAGGAAAAAGTGTCGAATATCATCGTAAAAGAAAACGAGACTCTGGATAGTGCATTACGTAGATTTAAACGTAGCTGTGCAAAAGCCGGAATTCAGCAGGAGATTCGTAAAAGAGAGCATTACGAGAAACCGAGCGTTCGTCGTAAGAAGAAATCCGAAGCTGCAAGAAAACGTAAGTTTAACTAAATTGATTTAAAAATTTTGATACAGCCGATTGCTTTTTCGGCTGTATCATGTTTTATACGGGAAAATTCATGAAAAAAACGACAGTTACGCGTTATAAGCTGCATATTCACAAACCAAAACTTAGAGAGGGATTCTTTAAGTTTGTTTTTTTATCTGACATGCATAATTGTCAATGGGGTGAGGACAATGACCAGCTTTTGTCTGTAATTTCAGAGGAGAATCCGGATTTAATCCTGGTGGGAGGAGATATGCTGGTGGCATATCCGGGTGAGCCTGTTGAACCGGCAGCTGATTTTATGAAAAGACTGGCAGAAAAACAAAGGGTTTACTATGCACTTGGAAATCATGAATACAGACTGCGCCTGTATCCGGAAACCTATGGTGACATGTACGAAAGGTATATGGGTTTATTGAAGGGCGCGGATATTTGGATTCTGGATAATGAGCATGTAACAATGGATGTTCATGGAATCGAAGTTGCACTGTATGGTTTAAGCATAGAAAGAGAATATTATAAGCGTTTCGGAAAAAAGAAAATGACTGCAGATTATATACCCGGCTTGCTTGGAGAAGCAGACCGAGAAAAGGTGAATATTCTGCTTGCACATCAGCCCAAGTACATTGAGCATTATATGAACTGGGGAGCAGATATTTCCCTAAGCGGTCACTACCATGGAGGAGTTGTTCAGCTTGGAAAAAACAGAGGATTGATCAGTCCGGATCTGACCCTGTTTTCCAATGTGTCGCATGGAAGTTTACAGGAAAGTGACAAAACAGCGATTATCAGTGCGGGGCTGGGAGAGCATACCATTTCCCTGAGGGTGAACAATCCGAGAGAGCTTGTTACTGTAGAAGTATATGTAAATAAGGAAAAAAAGAATGGCTCTGTCAATTAAGCTTACGGCATTTGAGGGTCCTCTGGATCTTTTGCTGCATTTGATCGACAAAAATAAAATCGATATTTACGATATACCAATCGTAGAAATAACAGATCAATATCTGGAGTATATAAAAGATCTTGAAATAGAAGATATGGACCTGGCCAGTGAATTTATGCTTATGGCAGCGACTCTTCTGGACATAAAGTGTAGAATGCTTCTTCCAAAGGAAGAGAAGGAAGAAGTGGAAGAAGGAGATCCGAGAGAAGAGCTGGTACAGCGTCTGATGGAATATAAAAAATATAAATATATGTCTGGCGTTTTACGGGATCAGATGGAATACAATGGCATTTCGGTGGCCAAGGAGGCAACGCTGCCGGCAAGTGTTTTAAATTATCGCCCGCCGGTAGATTTGGATGAACTTCTGGAGGGTGTAAGTCTGGAACAGCTCAGAAAGGTCTATGAAGAGGTAATTCGCAGACAGGAGGACAAAATAGATCCTGTTCGAAGCCGTTTCAGTCGAATCGAGAGAGAGCCGGTTTCGGTAGAGGATCAGATGCGAAAGCTGGAGCTGACTGCAATAAAGAAAAGAAAGCTTTCCTTTCGAGCTTTTTTAGAGGAAGACAGAGATAAGCTCACAGTGGTCGTTAGCTTTCTGGCAGTTTTGGAATTGATGCATTATGGAAAAATAAAAATAGTTCAGGATGAACTGTTCGGGGAAATCATGATCGAATCCCTTGAAGAGGAAGATGCCCAGCTGGATGAAAGTATTTTCGGTGGAGAAAGTGCGGGAGCGGAAGGAGAAAATGCAGGCTATGGATATTAATCTTTTAAGTGCAAAAATAGAAGCAATTCTTTTTTCTATGGGAGATTCTGTGGAAATTTCCAGACTTGCACAGGCACTTTCGGTCAGCGAAGCGGAGATAAAAACAGCAGCGGAGCAGATGAAATGGTCTTATGAAAAGGCAGATCGTGGAATAAGGCTTCTTTTTTTAGAGGATGCCCTGCAGCTGGTTACCAAGCCGGACTATTATGAGGATCTTATTTTGCTGGCGAAGAATCCCAAAAAGCCGGTGCTTACGGACAGCATTATGGAGACCCTTTCCGTAATTGCCTACAAACAACCCGTAACAAAGGCAGAAATTGAAAAGATCCGTGGTGTGGCAAGTGATCATGCCGTGAACCGGCTTGTGGAGTATGATCTTGTAAAAGAAGTGGGACGTGTAAATGCTCCGGGTCGTCCGATCTTGTTTGGAACAACAGAGGAATTCCTTCGAAGATTCGGCTTTGAAACAATAGACGAAATACCACAGCTCGATCCGGTAAAGGAAGAAGACTTTAAGGCGGAGGCTGAGGTGGAGATCACCGTATAGGGGAGAAGACGATGAAATTTAACAGCAGAGAAAAGAAACCAAAGATCTGGAATATTGCAGTGTTATCTTTGATCGCGGTGATCGTAATTGCGGTGCTGATTTGTCAGAATTCTCAGGAAAATGCTTTGAAAATCGCTATCATACTGGATATTTATTATGCGGCGGTGGTCGTTTTGCTGATTCGTGCTTTTGTTCTGCAGCTGCGTTACAATCCGTATTCTTACAATAGCATTTACTATATGGGATTTTCTTTTTTTGTTTTTTCAAGTTTTATAACTCATATATATCTAACGGTACAGCTGAGCAGTCCTGCAAATCTTTTTATGGGACAGAATTTTGAGCAGATTTTGAATATCCTTTATTCTTCAGCAACGAATTACATTCTTTTTACGAGTCCGCTTATTACAATTTTTGCAGTGATTTTATGTGTTTCCAATATTTCACTGATCCACCATGAAGGAAAGCGTTTGGTAAATGTGCTGGGAATCATACTTTCCCTATTTCTGCTAGGAGGAGAGGTAATCCTATTCTTTCGCAATGATGGAGTCATGGGAAGCGCTGCAGAGATGATGGTTCATGATCTGATCATCAATCTGCTGGCCGGTCTTTACCTCTATGTGGAATGCATGATCATTGGGGTGACCATTGCTGGTACCTTGGTTTCAAAATATACACCTGACTATGACAAAGACTTTGTGATCATTTTAGGCTGCGGAATCCGAAAAGATGGAAGCCCATCTCCTTTGCTTAAGGGCAGGGTAGACCGGGCAATTGCCTTTTGGCAGGAGCAGAAAAAAAGAAGCGGAAAGGATCTGATTTTTATATGCTCCGGCGGACAGGGGAAAAATGAAGTGTGCTCCGAGGCGAGAGCAATGAAAAATTACATGATTGCTCAGGGAGTGCCTGCAGAGCAGATTTTAGAAGAGGATAAATCAACCAATACCTTTCAGAATATGAAATTTTCAAAGAAAAAGGTGGAGGAGATCAATCCAAAGGCAAAAGTGGCATTTTCCACCACAAACTATCATGTGTTCCGAAGCGGACTCTTTGCCAGAAGAGTAGGAATGCGTGCAGTTGGTATGGGAGCGAAGACAAAGTGGTATTTCTGGCCCAATGCCGCCGTAAGGGAATTCATAGGTCTCCTAACAGAGCATAGAGGAAAACAGGCGATCATCATCGGAGCAATTGTGGCTGCTTATGTACTTTTGACCATCGGCGTTTACAGTGTTTACTTCTAGTCTGAATTAGGGCTGCGCACGAAGGAGGGCAGGGATAAAGCGGTTTACGATCCCAATGCAGTCCTGGTAAAAAAATCGTTTTAATTCATCTCGTCCTACACTGTCATAGATACAGTTTAAAAAACAGGAATTTTTTTCTACATAGTCGATCACAAAGGAAAAGGCATCCTTGTAGTCCACCATAAGATCAAATTCTTTTACAACATCAATGGCCTCCTGCTCCAGCATCCATTTTAAAAGGGCATAAATATCTTCAAAATGATAATAAAAGGTTTTGCGATTGAGATTGCAGTCGGCATCAATGGCATACAGCTGAGTCTGAGTATAGAGATTGACGATGAAGAGCTTTTAAGTAAGGTGACAGAAATCATGGATGCCGCGGAGAGCTTAAATGACGGAGCAAAGGAAATGAGCGATGGAACCGGTGAATTTTATGAAAAGACAGATGGTATGGACAGCAAGATCGAAGAGGAGATAGAGGATATGATCGCCTCCATATCAGGTGGAGATGCAGAAGTGGTTTCCTTTGTTTCGGATAAAAATACCAATGTGAAGGCAGTGCAGTTTGTAATCAAAACAGCATCCATTGAAGAAGAGGAGGAAGCTGAGGTGGAAGAAGATACTCAGACGGAAAATACCGGTCTCTGGCAGAAGCTTTTAAATCTATTCGGATTATAAAAACAAAAGGCTGGCGCATGTACTGCGCCAGTCAAAATTGATCCATAAACCACTCTTCCAGGTGATCCAGATTGAGGTCGGAATGTTCGGTTTCTCTGGCATATTGCCAGGCAGTTTGAATCAGGATATCTTCTTCCGAAGAATCCTTTTTTGTAGAGCGGGAAAATGCAATAAAAAAGATCCATTTCACACTGTAAACCGCCAGACAGACCTTAGAATAGATCCAGTCATCGTAGACAGCCCCGCAAAAGTAAGTAAATAAGAAAAACATAAGGAGCTGTTCACCGGCTATGGTGTGCCGCTTTACATAAGATTCAAAGTCGCCAATGCTTTCATTGGTATTTTTTTTGGAAAAAAGTGTCTCCCAGCAGTGATCCAGTATGTCTGGCCAGTCCTCATGAAGGGTTTCCAGAGAAAAAAGAACGGAAAAGAAGCGCTTTTCCAAATCATCCGGAGAAAGAGAAACATCCTCTTTTTGCTCCAGAGAAGAAAGACATTCTTCCATTTCAAAAATCCGATTTTCATCCAGAAGCGTCTGAAGCTGAAATCCGGCATCCAGGAGAAGCTCCAGCCTTGCAGGAAGGGAAAGTTGTCTGTTCTGGGTAATCTGGAAAAGGGATTCTCTGGCATCTGCAAGTTTTTCATAAAGGAGAAGATCAAAATCCTCATATTCTTCGTAGGCATCGTCTTCCCAGCTGGAAAACTCCATCGGCTTGGAATCAGTAAGCATATCTCTGGCAGCCTTGGGGCAGGAGAGGGAGATGGAATATTCCCTTACATTTTCAAATTCTTCCATGTGCCTTGGGTAACGGGAACAGGTTTCACAGAGCATATCCTCTCCATAGCATCTCTGCAGGTGACACAGCTCATCTGCATCTAAAAGGCAGCAGCGTTTTTCCTCCTGCTTAAAACAGCCTTCTTCCCAGTCAATTCCTCTTTCGGCTCTTTCATCCTTTTTAGAAAGCAGCCTGTATTTTTCCAGACTGCTTTCATCGATCATGATCTGCCAGCCTTTGCAGCAGCTTTCCGGGCAGGAAGCAGCCAGACAGGAAAAACGATCATAATAGCTTTGCTTTGTATAGTACATGTCTTTTTCCTATCAGCGGTTTCAGTCAATAAAGGAAGTAAGCTCATCGTAAAGATCAGAGCAGGTGTTTCTGTCCGGTTCGAATCCGAAAAGGCTGGAGGCCTTAGCAGATTTTTCAATCAGGATTGACAGGCCATTTTCACATGGAATTCCTCTTTCTCTTGCAGCACAGATCAGCTTGGAATCGACGGGAGTAAAGACTGCATCCAAAAGTCCGCAAAGATTCGGAAAGCTGTCAAGATCTGCAGGACTAAAGTCCTCTTTGGGTGCCATGCCGATTGAGGTACCATTGATTAAGATATCCGTGTCCTTATGCTGTGTGCAGTTGCGGAAATTGTCTTTTCCGGTTCGGGTCACAATGATAACCTCACGGGCTCCACGGTCCCGAGCTGCTTTTACTGCACAGGAGGCGAAAGCACCATTGCCGAAAACCATTACTTTTTTGCCGGAAAAGTCAATGCCGGCCTTATCTGCTGCACATAAGAAGCCGTCGTAGGCGGTGTTGTAGCCGGTAAGAGTACCGTCAGCTTCTTTCACGATGGTATTGACATAGCCAATCTCCTCTGCAACTGGATCCAGACGATCGCAGTAGGAAATGACATCCTTACGGTAGGGGTGAGAAATGTTTAAGCCCTTAAATGCTTTCTTTTTGAAAAGCAGCGGCAGAAGTTCCTCCGAAAGATCATACAGTCCATAGCTTTGATTTCCGAAAGAGTGGTGGATCCACTTGTCATAGCTGGAGGAAATGTCGTTGCCGATCAGACCGTATTCAATGGCACTGATTTCGTGCAGCTGGTTTTGCAGCATACGGCTCAGATCAAAAATTTCAGAATAAAGTGCCTGCACAAAAGGAGAGAAGAGAGCTTCGCATTTCTCAGAAAGTTTGTGAGAGATCTCAGCTTCTCTTTCCGGATCGCGTACATTCATGCCGTTTTGCAGCTTGTATTCGCCAATCTGTGCAGAAACCTGCATTCGATTTACAAAGAGATCTACAAGCTGGTCATCGATTTCATTTATCTGTTTTCTTAATTCGTTTATATCCATTTTAATACCTTTCATAGTTAAAAATCGCGGAAGTATTATAGCACCCTTTTGGGAAGAATCAAGAAAAGGAGCGATTCTTTTCCAAAATGTATTTTTTTAAATATTCGTAAACAACTTCTTCCTTTGGCGGACAGCCTGGAATGGAGTGAAGGAAGTTTTTGGTACAGGCACCTGTACCCAGAATGCCGTTCTTTCCCTGAAAGCCCTGACCAATGCTAATGGGATCGGAAAGTTTTTCTAAGAGTCCTTCTTCCTGGAGGCGGCTCAGGGCAGGAATCAGGGTGCCGTAACAGGCAGAGCAGGAGTCTGCATCGTTAACAGCATAGGAGACATCCAGAAGTCGCTGGTTTGAGGCAAGGGACTTAGGGGCATCTCCACTAAGTACAGTGAGCTTTAGGAGGTTTAAATCAGCAGTTCCTACATTAAGCTCCTGGGCAAGAGCGATGTAAGGAATGTCCTGCAGCGAGTAACCCATAAGGCTGGCCGCATAAGCATCTGTAAGAACCGGATCTAAGGCAGCCATCAGGCAGTCGCAGGAAACGGGATTTCCGCCTTCTTCAAAATCAAGGTCTCCGCAAATGTGGTCCACAAGGATAAAATCCTGATGGAGAGCTGTATTCAGATGTGCAATGGGTTCATGAAGATTCAGGCGGTGAAAGCGTCTTTTCTCACTGTTGGGGATCAGTCCCTTTAAATTTTTCAGGGCACAGGTCATTTTGGTCTGGCAATGCCCTTTCATAACCGGTACATTGATCAGAAAATCGATATCAAGGGCAGCAGAACAGATGGAAAGATCCATGCCGGCACAGTCCTTTACAATTCCCTTGTCCTTTTGCATATCGAGGAGAGGAACGCCGTACTTGCTCTCAAGCTGGCGGTAGCCGCAGTACTCAAAGGCTTCCTGGGTTTTATCCCCAATCCAGGATCCCTCTAAAATGGAAATATTGGAAAAGCCGTGTTCCTGAAGGTATTCAATGATGCCGGCCACAAGCTCCGGATGAGTCGTAGCTCCGTAGGAAGCAGGGGTAGGAGTGACAAGATTTGGTTTTATGCCGATTTTGGCATTTTTTGGAATCCTTGAAGAAAGCTCAGCTTTTTCTAAGAGAGCTTTTGTCATTTCCTTATAGTTTTTCCCACAGATAAGAATGATTTCATTTTCTTGCATACAGTACTCCTTATTTAGGAAAACCGGAGAAAGAGAGTAAGCTCTTGTCTCCGGTTTTGGTCAAATCATATTTAAGCTTCTTTCGCAGGAAGATCGGCAGTACAGCAGGGACATTTGCTTGCTTTGATCGGAATGGTGCTGAAGCAGAAAGGACATTCCTTTGTGGTAGCAGGCTCGTCCGCTTTCTTTGCGGCTGCGATTGCATCGCGTTTGTCTCTGATTTTGTTTATGCCTCTTACCATGGTAAAAATTACCAGAGCAATCAGCAGGAAATTGATGACTGCATTTAAAAAAGAACCGTAAGCCAGAACCGAAGCACCTGCAGCAGTAGCGTCTGCAAGGGTAGCATAGGAACCACCGTCAAGACAGATAAACCAGTTTTCAAAGCTGATGCCTCCGGTGATCAATGAGATGATTGGCATGATAAGGTCGTTTACAAGAGAATTGACAATGGCTGTAAAAGCAGAACCGATGATGACACCGACAGCCAGATCAACTACGCTTCCTCTGGAAATAAAGACTTTAAATTCTTCGATGAATTTCTTCATGATTTCCTCCCTTTCGTACACACAATTAACCAAAGTATAGCAAGTTCACTTTGGAACTGCAAGATATATTTCCTTTCGAACATTGAAAAAATTTCACAAAAAAAAGGAAAAAACTTTTCGAGACAGTATAATTACCATGGAGGGTTTTAACACCCCATTTTAGACACCGTATGGATGAATAAGAAAGAGGCGGAAAATGCGATATTCCGATGATTTTATAGAAAGGGTAAGGGGAGCAAACAACATAGAGGATATTATTTCCGGATATGTTCAGCTGCAGAGAAAGGGAAGCTCTTTTATGGGACTCTGCCCCTTTCATAATGAAAAAACACCTTCCTTTTCGGTGCATCCCGCAAGACAGACTTACCATTGCTTTGGCTGCGGTGCCAGCGGAGATGTATTTAACTTCCTTATGGAATATGAAAGGATGAGCTTTCAGGAAGCAGTGCAAAGTCTCTCTGCAAGAGCCGGAATTGCCTTACCCCAGGAGGAGTTTAGCGAAGAACAAAAAAAAGAGACTTCGGAACGCTACAGACTTTTGGAAATCCAAAAGGAAGCAGCAAAGTATTATGTTTACAAACTCTACTCACCGGAGGGAAAGCAGGCCAGGCAATACTTGAAAGAAAGAGGTCTTTCAGAGGAAACTGTGAAACGCTTCGGCCTTGGCTACAGTGGAAAGAGCGGAAGCAGACTGTATGCTTATTTGAAACAGAAGGGCTTTTCCGATGCGAGGCTGAAGGAATCCGGACTTTTCACCCTGAATGAAGGCAAGTCCCAAATGCAGGAAAAATTCTGGAACAGGGTGATGTTCCCAATCATGGACATTAACCGGAGGGTGATCGGCTTTGGAGGAAGGGTTTTTGGCGATGCAAAGCCCAAGTATTTGAATTCCCCGGAAACCAAATTGTTTGATAAAAGCCGCAACCTTTACGGTCTGTATGCAGCAAGGTCATCCAGGAGGGGAAATATCATTATCTGTGAAGGCTATATGGATGTCATAAGCCTGCATCAGGCGGGATTTGAAAATGCAGTGGCATCCCTGGGAACAGCTTTTACATCCCAGCAGGCAGCGCTGATTCATCGTTATACAAAGGATGTGCTGCTGCTTTACGACAGTGATGAAGCAGGAATAAAGGCGGCACTTCGGGCGATTCCCATGCTGCGCAGTGCAGGGCTTAATGCAAAGGTAGTAAATTTAAAGCCCTTTAAGGACCCGGATGAGCTTTTGAAGGCGAAGGGCGGACAGGAGTTGGAGGAAAGAATCGAAAAGGCAGAAAATGGCTTTTTGTTTGAAATCCGCATGCTCTATGAAAAGACAGATATGTCAGATCCCCAGGAAAGCAGTGATTTTTATCATGAAGCAGCGAAGCGTCTTTTTGAATTTTCCGATGAGATCGAGCGAAACAGCTATTTAGCTAGTGTAGCCAGAACCTACAGCATTGCTCCGGAGCTTTTGAAGAAGCAGCTTGGAAAGCTGGCGATGCAGGGGCGGCCTGTTTCGGAAAAAGTGATAAATACAGACAGGACGAGGCAGAAAAAGGAGAGAGCAAGCACAGGAGCAAATGCAGAAAAAAGGCTGATATCCTGGATGTGTAAAAGACCGGAGCTAATACCGAAAATCCGTAAACTGCTGGACAAGGAAGACTTCATTCTTCCTATGGATCAAAAAATAGCTGCAAAGCTGTTTGAAATGCAGGAGACGGGAGAATGCAACCCTGTTTCGGTATTAAATCTTTTCGAGGAGGCGGAGGAAAGATCCAAAGCAGCTTCAATCATAGAGGAGGCTGCCCTGCCGGAAAAAGAAGAAGACATTCAAAGGGCGGCAGCTGAGGCTGTCCTTCTTGTAAAGACAGAGGGGCTGCAGAAAAGACTGGAAAATCTGCCTATGTCAGATATGGCAGCCCTGCAAAAAATAATGGAAGAAAAAAAGAAACTGGAAGAATTGAAAAAAAGCATTTCGAATGGTCTGTAGGATCTTCTGACAGTGCTGAAAAATAGAAATGAGGTAGAGCATGAGCGAGAACAAAGACAAGGCACAAAAGAACGCAATCGAGAAGGTAGATAAGGAAAAGCTTTTGATGCATATCAAAGCTTTGACAGATATGGGAAAGAAAAAAGACAACCTTCTTACCGTTCAGGAAATCAAGGACTACTGCCGAGATCTGAATTTCAGTCCGGAGCAGCTGGACAAGATCCGAAAATATCTGGAGGAGCAGGGGATTGACGTTGTAGAGTTTGCAGATGCAGATGCAGACCTGGACAGCATTCTTTTGCTGAAGGATGATGACATCGAAATGGACGAAGAAGAGATCGATGTGGAAAATATTGATCTTTCCGTTCCGGAAGGCATTGGCGTAGAAGATCCGGTACGTATGTATCTGAAGGAAATCGGTAAGGTTCCCCTTCTTTCCGCAGAGGAAGAGATCGAGTTGGCACAGCGTATGGAAAATGGAGATGAAAAAGCAAAACAGAGACTGGCAGAGGCAAACCTGCGACTGGTCGTTTCTATTGCAAAGCGTTATGTGGGAAGAGGAATGCTCTTTCTTGATCTGATCCAGGAAGGAAATCTTGGTCTGATCAAGGCAGTAGAAAAATTCGATTATAAAAAAGGCTATAAATTCTCCACTTATGCAACCTGGTGGATCAGGCAGGCCATTACAAGAGCAATTGCAGACCAGGCAAGAACCATTCGTATTCCGGTACATATGGTAGAAACCATTAACAAGCTGATCCGTGTATCCAGACAGCTCCTGCAGGATCTGGGACGTGAACCAACCCCGGAGGAAATTGCAGAGCACATGGATCTGAGTGTAGACAGAGTACGTGAGATCCTGAAGATTTCCCAGGAGCCGGTTTCTCTGGAAACACCAATCGGAAAAGAAGAAGACAGCCATTTGGGTGACTTTATACAGGATGACAATGTGCCGGTTCCGGCCGATGCAGCTGCCTTCACCATGCTTCGTGAACAGCTGGAGGAGGTACTGGTAACCCTTACAGAAAGAGAGCAGAAGGTTCTTCGACTCAGATTCGGTCTGGATGACGGAAGAGCAAGAACTTTGGAGGAAGTTGGAAAAGAATTCAAGGTAACCCGTGAGCGAATCAGACAGATCGAGGCAAAAGCACTTCGTAAGCTTCGTCATCCAAGCAGAAGCAGAAAGCTGAGAGATTATCTTGAGTAAAGAAGAAAGATGGGAGAAACTTCCGATTTTGTCTGAGCGGCTGCAAAAGGCAGCAGATATGGTAAGCAGGGGAAGGTATCTGGCAGATGTAGGCTGTGATCACGGATATGTATCCATTTATCTTTATAAAAAAGGAATCTGCAGGAAATGTCTGGCGATGGACATCAATAAAGGCCCTTTGGCAGCGGCAAGGGCAAATGCAGCGTCCTATCAGGCAGAAGAGGGAGTAGAGCTTAGGCTTTCAGATGGACTGAAAAAGGTAAAGAGTGGAGAATGTGACTGTGCACTGCTTGCCGGCATGGGAGGCTCTCTTATGGTGAAGATTTTAGAAGACAGCCCGGAGATCACAAAAGAATTGGAAGAGCTGGTGCTGGAACCTCAGTCAGAGCCGGAAAAGGTAAGAGACTATGTCTGCAGGGAAGGATTCTTTATTGTTGAGGAGGATATGACCCTGGAACAGGGAAAATATTATCCCATCATGAAGTGTCTGCGAAAAAAAGAAAAACAGCAGCTGAGCAAGGCAGAAGAAAAGTACGGCCCCTGGCTTATTAAAAATGAGCATCCTTTGCTGAAGGAGCTTTTAAGCAAAGAAGAAAAAAGACTGTCGGAAATTGCCAAAAAGCTGACCTCATCCCAAAAAGGAGCGCTTCGTCTTGCCCAGATAAAGCAGGAGCAGGAGCTGATTCGCAGTATCAAAGACAGCTGGGAAAATGCAAATGAATGAGATAAAAGAAATCATACTGGCTTCCGCCTCTCCAAGACGGCGGGAGCTTTTACAACAGATCGGAATACAGCCTCTTGTAAGGCCAAGCCATGCAGGAGAAGAAACAGACATTACCAGGCCGGATGCTTTGGTAGAGGAGCTCTCTAGAAGGAAATGTCTGGATATCGCAAAGGAAACAGAAGAAGGAATCGTGCTGGGGGCAGATACCGTGGTGTCCATTGACGGAAAGATTCTGGGAAAGCCGGCAGACAAAGCAAAGGCAGCTCAAATGCTAAAGCTTCTTCAGGGAAGAGAGCATCAGGTATATACCGGTGTAACCCTTGCAAAGAAGAAAGAGAAAAAACTTTGCCACGAAGAAACCTTTTCGGTTTGTACAAAGGTATTTGTCAGCAAAATGTCGGATGAAGAAATCGAAGCTTATATTGCGACAGGGGAGCCGATGGACAAGGCCGGTGCCTATGGAATCCAGGGCGCCTTTGCCAGGCATATAGAGAAAATAGAAGGAGACTACTGCAATGTAGTAGGTCTTCCTCTGGCAGCTCTCTATGAAAGATTAAAGCTTCTTTGAGAGGGAAAAGAATGAAGTGCAGAGAAATTCTGGATCTTTTGGAAAAAGAATATCCTATAGAGTGTGCAGAAGAATGGGACAATCCGGGACTTTTGCTGGGAGATGAAAATGTTGCCGTGGACAAAATCATGGTGGCTTTGGATGCAGTGGATTCTGTGATCGAACAGGCAGCCAGGGAAAATGTGCAGCTTTTGGTTACACACCATCCACTGATTTTTTCGTCAGTGCGGCAGATCAACAACAGGTCTGTGAACGGAAGAAGAATTTTGAAACTGGCACAAAAGGGCATTGCCTGCTATGCCATGCATACAAATTTCGATATCCGGGGAATGGCACAGATCAATGAAGAACAGCTTGGGCTGAAGGAGTGCAGCGTTCTTTTTCAAACCGGAGAAAAGGATGGAAAAGAAGAGGGCATCGGAAGAGTCGGAAGGCTTTCGGAAAAAATGACTCTGGCAGAGCTGTCGGAGCATGTAAAGGCTTCCTTTCAGATCTCAGGAGTGCTCTGTTACGGAAAGGCAGATTTGCTCGTGGAGCGGGCAGCTGTCAGCTCAGGTTCCGGGAAAAGCATGGTGAAATCGGCATGTAAGGCCGGAGCCCAGGTCCTGATCACCGGAGATATCGATTACCATACGGCCATTGATGCCATGGAAGATGGTCTGGCGATTGTCGATGCCGGTCACTATGGAACAGAGTACATCTTCATAGAGTACATGACAAAAAAATTAAGAAAGCTCTGTCCTTCCTGTGAAATTATTCCGGCAAAGCAAGAGGAACCCTTTCGAATTGTTTGACAGAAAAAGGGAAACAGGATAAGATAGTGCAATGGATTGAGCAGAGTATGTAATCGCGGCTGGCAATTGCCAGGTGAGGAAAGTCCGGGCTTCGAAGGGCAGGATGCCGGATAACGTCCGGCGGAGGTGACTCCCGGGAAAGTGCAGCAGAAATATACCGCCCGCAAGGGTAAGGGTGAAAAGGCAGTGTAAGAGACTACCGCCGTCCTGGTAACAGGGCGGGTCCATGTAAACCCCATCCGAAGCAAGATCAGACAGAGGACAATGCAGCGGCCCGCTGGGTCTTCGGGTAGATCGCTTGAACTTGCAGGTAACTGTAAGTCTAGACAGATGATTACACACGACATAACCCGGCTTATCGCTTTGCTCAATTCTTTTTTTATAAAAATAATTAGAATGATAATAAAAAGGAGACTGCGAAAATGAGTGAAAACAGTAAATCATTAGATGCATTTGAAACAGTTGCTCTTGATGAGGAAAAACAGGCGCTTGCCATTATAGACCAGACAAAGCTTCCGTCCAAAATGGAGATGATCTACCTGACAAAGCAGGAGGACATCTGGGACGCAATTTATTTGCTGAAGGTAAGAGGAGCACCGGCAATCGGAGTTGCTGCTGGCATCGGTATTTATCTGGCAGCAAAAGATATAAAGGCAGACTCCTATGAGGATTTCCTTGCTCAGTTCAGAAAAGCAAAGGATTATCTGGATTCTTCAAGACCTACTGCAGTAAATCTTTCCTGGGCTCTTAAGAGACAGGAAAATGTGGTTTTAGCCCATGCAGGAGAGCCGATTGAGAACATTGTAAAGGCACTTCACGATGAGGCAGTAAAGATCCGGGAAGAGGACATTGCAGTATGCCGTGCAATCGGAGAATATGGTCTTACCCTGGTCAAGGATGGAGACGGACTTCTTACCCATTGCAATGCAGGAAGACTGGCAGCAGTAAAATACGGAACAGCAACTGCACCGATGTATGTAGGCGCAGAAAAGGGATATAAATTCAAGATTTTTGCAGACGAGACAAGACCCCTTCTTCAGGGTGCAAGACTGACAGCTTTTGAGCTTGCAAAGGCCGGAATGGATGTTACGCTTGAGTGCGACAATATGTCTGCCACAGCAATGCGAAACGGTTGGATTCAGGCAGTATTTGTAGGCTGCGACAGGGTTGCGGCCAATGGAGATGTGGCAAACAAGATCGGAACATCCATGGTGGCACTGGCAGCAAAACGCTATGGCGTACCATTTTATGTGTGCGCGCCGACTTCCACCATCGATATGGCAACTCCTACCGGAAAAGACATCAAAATTGAACAGAGAAAGCCGGAAGAAGTAACAGAAATGTGGTATAAGGAGAGAATGGCTCCGGAAAACATAAGTGTATTTAATCCTGCTTTCGATGTTACAGATGCAGATCTTGTAAGTGGAATCGTAACCGAATACGGAATTGCAAGAGCACCTTACAAGGAGGCCTTTGAAGAAATCTTCCGGAGGAAGAATGGATGAAAAGGGAAGAAAAAGCTCCCAACCTGACGGGAGAGACCATCATCCGAAAGCCCTTAAGAGAGGGAAAAGAAGAAATTCCTGATCTGAAAACTTTGCTGCAGCAGGAAAGAGAAAAAGACATTCAGGAAACGGAAAGACTGGGTGTGCAGGAAAAACGGCCGGTTCATATTACAGAAAGAGGAAGGCTTCCTCTTTCTGTATCCATAGAGACCGATGATGGAACGGTATCCCGTATTGCTGAAATCGGAGATCTGCTTCCGGTAAAATGCAGCCGGGAATTTTCCGTAGGTGACCCCACCATTACAGATGTGGCAATCAATCTCTATGCAGGGGAAAGACCGCTGGCATCGCAAAATATGCTGATCAAAAAGGCAAAGCTTCGCCAGATTCGAAGCCTTCGGCAGGGACGGGTTATCATTAATGTGACCTTTGAAATAGACAGTGACTATTCCATTTCCATAGAAGCAATCGACGAAGGAAGCCTTCAGCAGATGAAAGAAAGGATTGACGGATCCTGGACACCTTCTGAGGCGGAAATCTATAAAATGGTTCAGGAAGCAAAGGAAAATCTGGAAAAGGATACCCTGCTTCGGGAAAATAGCAGAACACTTCAGATGGCAAGGGAATGTATCTTTCACGCAGAGACAGCTCTGAAAACTGCGAAGAAAACATTTTCTGCTGATCAAAAGAGAAAACTGAAAGAAAAAAACAGGGCTTTAAAAAAGAGAATCAAAAATATGGATCCGGCAACGATGTCAGAGGGCGTGGGAAAGACAATCCGGGACGTTGTGAATTCTATCAATAATTATATTGAATAAAGCAAAAATAACAGCAATAAGTAGTCTTGACAGAAGACCTGCCGAATGTTATAGTCTATGGTACGACATGAAAACAGGTCTTTTTTTTATGTTTAAAAATCAGTGATTAACCGGATTTTATATTAGAAAAGACCTTTGTGGATTGCGAATTAGCACATGGAGGTGGAGCAAGGTGCGAACAAGAATAACATTGGCGTGTACAGAGTGCAAGCAGCGTAATTACGACACGACAAAAGACAAAAAGAATCATCCTGACCGGATGGAAACCAAAAAGTACTGCAGATTCTGCAAGAGACATACCCTTCATAAAGAGACAAAATAATTGTGAGGTATCAGCATGGCAGATAATGCGGTAAAAGCAAAAGACGAGACGAAGAAGGAAAAGAAAAACTTCTTCAAGCAGCTTAAGGGTGAGTTCAAAAAGATTATCTGGACTGACAAGAAAACATTATCTAAGCAGACAGTTGCTGTAATTGCCATTTCAGCGATTATGTGTGTCATTATCACTTTGGTAGATACCGGAGCTTTGGCTTTGGTGAATCTTATGATCAAATAAGGTGGGTATGTGAATGTCAGAAGCAAAATGGTATGTAGTCCATACATATTCCGGCTATGAAAATAAAGTAAAAGCCAATATTGAAAAGACTATAGAAAACAGACATCTGGAGGAGCAGATCCTTGAGGTACGCGTACCGATGGAGGAAGTGGTCGAGGTTAAGAACGGAGCGAAGAGACAGGTTTCCAAAAAGCTGTTTCCGGGCTATGTGCTTCTTAACATGGTCATGAACGATGATACCTGGTATGTAGTACGCAACACTCGCGGCGTTACGGGATTTGTTGGACCTGGTTCAAAACCGGTTCCTTTAGGACCCGACGAGCTTAAGTATTTAGGCGGTTCTTCAGACGAAGAACAAAAAGTTTTAGTGGATCTCCAGGTAGGAGAGTCCGTAGTAGTTACCGCAGGAGCATGGAAAGACGTTACCGGAACAATTTCATCCGTAAGTCAGACCAGACAGATGGTAACGGTTGAGGTAGAGCTGTTCGGCCGTGCAACACCGGTTGAATTGAGCTTTTCAGAAGTTAAAAAGATTGGCTGAGTCCAATCACTACGTGGGAGGGAATTCCCCGCAATCACCACTATAGGAGGTGCCGAAAATGGCAAAGAAAGTTACAGGATATATTAAATTACAGATTCCGGCCGGCAAGGCTACACCTGCTCCACCAGTAGGACCAGCTTTAGGTCAGCATGGCGTAAACATTGTACAGTTCACTAAGGAGTTCAATGCAAGAACAGCAGATAAGGGAGATCTGATCATCCCTGTTGTTATTACTGTTTATGCAGACAGAAGTTTCAGCTTTATTACAAAAACTCCTCCGGCAGCAGTTCTTCTTAAGAAGGCATGCAATATCAAATCAGGTTCAGGCGTACCGAACAAGACAAAGGTTGCTACAATCTCCAAAGACAAAGTTCGCGAGATCGCTGAGATGAAGATGCCAGACCTCAACGCAGCTTCCGTTGAAGCAGCTATGAGCATGATCGCAGGAACTGCAAGAAGTATGGGTATCGTTGTAGAAGATTGATAACAGAATTAACGTGGGAGGGAAAATCCCGCAATCACCACTAGGAGGAATTAGAGATGAAACATGGAAAGAAATACGCAGAAGCCGCTAAAGCGGTAGAGCGCACAAAATTATATGATCCGGAAGAGGCTATCGGCTTAGTAAAGACGCTTGCTACAGCTAAGTTCGATGAGACTATAGAAGCTCATATCCGTACCGGATGCGATGGCCGTCATGCAGATCAGCAGATCCGTGGCGCTGTTGTACTTCCAAACGGAACAGGTAAAAAAGTTCGCGTACTGGTATTTGCAAAGGGTGCTAAGCTTGAAGAGGCACAGGCAGCAGGTGCAGATTTCGTAGGCGGCGAGGAGCTGGTTCCGAAGATTCAGAAAGAAGGATGGCTTGACTTCGATGTTGTAGTTGCAACACCTGATATGATGGGCGTTGTTGGACGTCTGGGCCGTGTACTTGGACCGAAAGGCCTTATGCCTAACCCGAAATCCGGTACAGTTACCATGGACGTTACAAAAGCAATTGCTGATATCAAAGCAGGTAAAGTTGAGTATCGTCTTGACAAAACAAACATCATTCATGTTCCGATCGGAAAAGCATCTTTCTCAGCTGAGCAGCTGAACCAGAACTTTGCAGCACTGATGAGTGCAATCAACAAAGCAAGACCGGCAGCACTTAAGGGAACTTTCCTGAAGAGCGTTTCCGTATCTTCAACTATGAGCCCTGGAGTTAAGATCAACGCAGGTAAACTGACTGAGGCTTAAGAAGAGGCAGCTGTATTCTCTGCTTGCTTTTTAGGCAGGACAGTGATATAGTGAGAACAGAATACGTAACTTGTTGATAGGAGTGGACAGGAGTCCACTCCTATTTTACGCAGTTTTTTAAAAGGCTTTCAAAGCCTGAAAATTGCAGGAAGTCTGGGCAGGAAAAGGATGAGCAGAAGAGAAGAATACGAAAGTAAGGCAGAAGCACTGATAGGACCAATCATTGAAAAAGAAGGTCTGGAGCTTGTGGATCTGGAATACGTAAAAGAGGGAAGCGACTGGTATCTGAGAGCCTATATTGACAAAGAAGGCGGCGTAAACGTTGATGACTGTGAGGTTGTCAGCAGAGCTTTTTCAGATCTGTTGGATGAAAACGATTTTATAGAGGATGCCTATATATTGGAAGTAAGCTCTCCGGGTCTTGGAAGAGCGATAAGGAAAGACAAAGAGTTCAAACGGAATCTTGGAAAGAAAATAGAATTTAAGAGCTACAAGGCAATAAATGGAAAAAAAGAGTTTACCGGCATTTTGACCGCCTTTAATGACACATCATTTACGGTGGAAAATGAAGAAGGTGAACCTGAAGAATATAATAGAAAAGAAATGTCCCTGATCAGGGAGTATGTTGAATGGTAATCACAGGAGGAAAAGGGAAAAGATGAGCGCTGAATTAAAAGCCGCAATTGAGGTACTGGAAAAAGAGAAAAACATAAGCAAAGAAGCACTTCTGGAGGGAATCGAGCAGTCTCTTATGCAGGCTTGCAAGAATCATTTTGGAAAAGCTGACAACATGGTAGTTGAAATCGATCATGACAGCTGTGATTTCTCTGTATATGCCAACAAAATTGTAGTGGATGAGGTAGAAGATCCGGTATTGGAAATTTCCGTAATGGAAGCAAAGAAAATCAAAGCACACTATGAAGAGGGAGATATTGTAAGAGTTCCCATCGAGTCCAAATCCTTTGGCCGTATTGCAACACAGAATGCAAAAAATGTAATCCTCCAGAAGATTCGTGAAGAGGAGCGCAAATCACTTTATAATCGTTACTTTGAAAGAGAGCATGATGTTGTCAGCGGTATTGTACAGCGCAATATGGGCAAATACATCAATGTAAATCTTGGAAAGATCGATGCTCTTTTAGCAGAGTCAGAAGCAATCCCGGGAGAAACACTGGAATCCCAGCAGAGAATAAAGGTATATGTATTAGAAGTAAAGGATACACCAAGAGGACCGAGAATTCTTGTTTCCAGAAGTCATCCGGACCTGGTTAAGAGACTTTTTGAGGCAGAGGTGGCAGAAATTTCTCAGGGAATCATTGAGATCAAGAGCATCGCCAGAGAGGCAGGCTCCAGAACAAAGATTGCCGTATATAGCAATGATCCGGATGTAGATGCAGTAGGTGCATGTGTAGGTATGAACGGCATCAGAGTCAGTGCAGTTGTAGATGAGCTGAACGGAGAAAAGGTAGACATTATCAACTGGGATGAAAATCCGGCATTGCTGATTGAAAATGCACTTTCACCGGCAAAGGTAATTTCTGTACT
Organism: bacterium; assembly: GCA_963624695.1. GTDB lineage: Bacteria > Bacillota > Clostridia > Lachnospirales > Lachnospiraceae > Alectryocaccobium. The sequence continues at coordinate 12,412 of CAVFRH010000079.1, read as the reverse complement.
TGCAGATCCGGAGGACAAGACAGCACTGGTAATTGTACCGGATTATCAGCTTTCCCTTGCAATCGGCAAGGAAGGACAAAATGCCCGTCTTGCTGCAAAGCTGACCGGCTTTAAAATCGATATCAAGAGTGAGACACAGGCAAGAGAAAGCGGAATCTTTGACGAGTACTTCGGAGATGAGGAAGAAGAGGACGAAGAAATATCCGAAGAGCCGGAAGAGGAAACAGCAGAGGAAGTAATGGCAGAAGAGGACGGTGAGGAGCATGGAGAAGACTTGCAGTCCGATGAAGAATAAAATCCCGATGCGCAGCTGCTGCGGCTGCAGAAGGTCTTTTCCGAAAAAGGAACTGATCCGGATCGTAAGAAAGCCGGATGGAGATGTGGCAGTGGATCTGACCGGAAAAATGAACGGACGGGGAGCTTATCTTTGCAAAAGTCTTGCCTGTCTGAAAAAGGCAAGAAAGAGCGGCAGCATGGCAAGATCCCTGGAGATATCCATTAGCGGGGAGATATATGACGGACTGGAAAGGGAGCTTGAAGAAATTGAAAACAAATAAGATCAAATCCTATATCGGTCTGGCAATGAAGGCCGGAAGGATCGCATCCGGAGAATTTGCCACAGAAAAATCAGTGAAAGAGGGAAGAGCCTTTTTGGTATTTCTTGCAAAAGACGCTTCTTCAAACACAAAAAAGAAATTTCGGGATATGTGCAGCTACTACGAAACACCAGTCCTGGAATTTGAGAGCAAAGATGAACTGGGACGAATTATAGGCCGGGAAGAAAGAGCCTGCCTTTCGGTGAATGATGAGGGTTTTGCGAAGGCAATCAAAAAGAACATAGAAGAGAAGAGCATATAAAAGAGGGAAACGAAGGTTAATGAGTATAATGGATGAAAAGAAAGAAATAAATGCGGCAGAGGGTGCAGACAAGAAGAACCCAAAGAAGAAGAAATTTATACAGGTTTACAGACCACAGAATGCGTCCAGCAAAGAGGGAAGAGATTTCACAAAGCATGGTCAGCAGACAAACCAGAAGGACAGATATAAAAGAGATGCGGCTCCGAAAACAGAGGAAAGAAGAGGCATTATCAAACCAAATGTAAAGCCGACAGACCAGAGTGATTATGCAAAAAATGCCAGAACAGCAGATCAGATCAGAAAGTCTGCTTTAGCTGCAGAGGAAGCGAAGGCAGAAGCAGCAAAGGCAGCAAAAGCTGAGGCAGCAAAGGCGGAGGCTGCAAAAGCAGAAGCAGCAAAGTCAGAGGCTGCAAAAACAACAGAAGCAAAGGAAGAAAGACCGGCAAGAAACGAAAACAGATCTTTTGACCGTCAGGGCGACAGACCACAGAGAAACTATGGAGATCGTCAGCAGGGCGACAGACCACAGAGAAATTATGGAGATCGTCAGCAGGGCGACAGACCGCAGAGAAACTATGGAGACCGTCAGCAGGGCGACAGACCACAGAGAAACTACGGCGACAGACCGCAGAGAAACTATGGAGATCGTCAGCAGGGCGACAGACCACAGAGAAATTATGGAGATCGTCAGCAGGGTGACAGACCACAGAGAAACTACGGCGACAGACCACAGAGAAACTATGGAGATCGTCAGCAGGGTGACAGACCACAAAGAAACTATGGCGACAGGAGACCGATGGACAAGGACAACGACCGTCCGTCCTATGGAGACAGAAGACCGCGCACAGATAGAAAGCCGGCAGCTTCTGCTTCATTAGATATGGGATTGAAAAAGCCATCCAGAGATACCAGCCATAAGGATAAAGACAAAAACAAAGAGCAGTTAAGAAAAGATAAATTTGCAAATGACAGAGAGCAAAGAGGAGGAAATCGTCCGAATCAGGGAAGAAAGAAGATGCAGACGATTCCGAAGGCTCTTCAGAAGACACCTCGCAAGGTAGAGGAAAAGAAGGAAGTTGTAACAGAGATCACCATTCCGGAGAAGCTTACAGTAAGAGAGTTGGCTGACAAGATGAAAATGCAACCTTCTGTAATCGTAAAGAAGCTTTTCCTGGAAGGAACCATGCTGACTGTGAACTCAGAGCTTGACTACGATACTGCAGCAGAGATTGCACTTGGCTTTGACATTATTGCAGAGCAGGAAGAAAAAGTCGATGTGATCGCAGAGCTTTTAAAGGAGGAAGAGGAAAAAGAGGAAGATATGGTTTCCAGACCTCCGGTTGTCTGCGTTATGGGTCACGTTGACCATGGTAAAACTTCTCTTCTGGATGCAATCCGTGATGCGCACGTTACCGACCGCGAGGCAGGTGGAATTACCCAGCACATCGGTGCATACGGTGTAACCATTAACGGACAGAAGATCACCTTCCTGGATACACCGGGACATGAGGCATTTACCGCAATGCGTATGCGTGGTGCAAATTCTACAGATATTGCAATTCTGGTCGTTGCTGCAGACGACGGTGTTATGCCGCAGACTGTAGAGGCCATCAACCATGCCAAGGCAGCAGGTGTAGAGATCATTGTTGCCATCAACAAGATCGATAAACCAGGAGCAAATGTAGACAGAGTAAAGCAGGAGCTGACAGAATACGGTCTGATCGCAGAGGATTGGGGCGGCAGCACCGTCTTCGCACCGGTTTCTGCAAAAACACATGAAGGAATTGACAACCTTCTCGAGATGATCCTGCTTACAGCAGAAGTTATGGAGCTGAAGGCAAATCCGAACCGTAAGGCAAGAGGCCTGGTTCTGGAGGCAAAGCTGGATAAAGGAAAAGGACCGGTTGCCAACATTCTGGTTCAGAAGGGTACCCTTCATCTTGGAGATTACATTGCAGCAGGTGCATGCTCCGGTAAGGTTCGTGCAATGATGGATGAAAATTCCAGAAGAATCAAGGAAGCAGGACCTTCCACACCGGTTGAGATCTTAGGTCTTAGCGATGTACCGAATGCAGGTGAGATCATTGTATCAACCGAAACCGATAAAGAGGCAAAGAACTTTGCAGCTACCTTCATTTCAGAAAACAAGAATAAGCTGATTGCAGATACCAAGGCAAAAATGTCTCTGGACGACCTCTTCAGCCAGATTCAGGAAGGCAATCTGAAAGAGCTGAACATCCTGGTAAAGGCAGATGTACAGGGTTCTGTAGAGGCAGTGAAGCAGTCTCTTATGAAGCTTTCCAACGAAGAAGTTGTGGTTAAGATCATCCACGGCGGAGTTGGTGCCATCAACGAATCTGATGTAACACTTGCTGCAGCATCCAATGCCATTATCATCGGCTTTAATGTTCGTCCGGATGCAACTGCAAAGACCATTGCAGAGCAGGAAGGCGTAGACGTTCGTCTTTACAAGGTTATTTATCAGGCAATCGAAGACGTAGAAGCAGCCATGAAGGGTATGCTGGATCCGGTATACGAAGAAAAGGTAATCGGACATGCAGAGATCCGTCAGATCTTCAAGGCATCCGGAGTTGGAAACATTGCAGGAAGCTATGTGCTTGATGGTACCTTCACAAGAGGCTGTCAGGTAAGGATCACAAGAGAAGGCGAGCAGATCTTTGAAGGTGCCCTTGCTTCCCTGAAGAGATTTAAGGATGATGTAAAAGAAGTAAAGGCAGGCTTTGAGTGCGGTCTTGTATTTGAAGACTTCAACGATATTCAGGAACTGGATCAGGTAGAAGCATATACTATGGTGGAAGTTCCTAGGTAAACGAGGAAAAAACGTGAGAAAAAACAGTGTAAAGTATGTTCGCGTAAATCAGGCGATACAGAAAGAATTAAGCAATATCATACGCAATGAGGTAAAGGATCCCAGAGTCGGGATCATGACCTCTGTTACGGCAGTGGATGTGACCACAGACCTGAAAACCTGTAAGGTATATATCAGTGTGCTGGGCGGCGAAAAAGAAAAAGAGGATACCATGAAGGCTCTGGATAGAGCCGAAGGCTATATCCGCAGACAGCTGGCAGCAAACTTAAATCTTCGAAACACACCGGAGCTCTTCTTCATTGCAGATAATTCCATCGAATATGGTGTAGCAATGTCAGAGCTGATCGACAAGGTGATGGATAAGGATACGAGTGAAGGGGAAAGCGATGAATGATATAGGAAGCTACCTTTCCGGAAAAAAGAAGATTGCCATTGCAGGGCATGTAAGCCCGGACGGGGACTGTATCGGTTCCTGTCTGGGACTTTGGAATTATCTGCAGGACAATTATCCGGAAATAGAGGCAGATGTATATATGTCAAAGCCGGCAGCACATTACGACTTTTTAAAGGGAATGGATAAAATCCATACCGGATGCAGCAAGGGAGACGGAAAAAAATACGATCTTCTGGTTTTGATGGATATCAGTGCCTGTGACCGGATCGGCGTGGCTGGTTCTATGCTGGAGGAAGTGCCGGAAACACTCTGTCTGGATCATCACAGGACAAACAACGGAAGCTATACCTATTTTTACAACGATCCGACCGCCAGCTCTGCCTGTGAGGTACTCTGCCGTCATCTGGACATGAAGAAAATCTCTAAGGAATGTGCCCAGGCACTTTACCTTGGAATCGTTCACGATACGGGAGTTTTCCGATATACCTCTACTTCACCCGAAACCATGCGGGTTGCAGCAGATTTGATGGAAAAAGGAATCGAATGCTCTTGGATCATAGACGAAACCTTCTATAAGAAAAATTTTGCCCAGCAGAAAATCCAGGGCTTTGTAATGGAAAACAGCCGTCTTTATCTGGATGGAAGGTTCATTGTAGGAACCGTCAGCAGAAAACAGAGAGAAGAAATGGGAGTCCGTTCCAATGAGATGGATGGAATCGTCAGCATTCTCAGAGATACCGTAGGAGTAGAAACGGCCCTCTTCCTTCATGAGCTGGATACCGGAGAAATAAAAGCAAGTATGCGCTCCACTGCAATTGTGGACGTAAGCAAGATCTGTCTTTGCTTTGGCGGAGGCGGTCATGTAAGGGCTTCCGGTTTTAAGACAAGTCTCGGTATGGAAGAGATTATAGAAAAGGTACTGCCCCTGGTGCAGGAGGAGTTGCAAAGTTAAGTTATGAACGGAATACTGAACATTTACAAGGAGGCAGGCTATACCTCCTTCGATGTGGTAGCAAAGCTGCGAGGAATCCTGAAGCAAAAAAAGATAGGACATACCGGAACATTGGATCCGGCTGCCCAGGGGGTTCTTCCGGTATGCATCGGAAGGGCAACGAAGCTGTGTGAGCTTTTAACAGACGGAACAAAAGCCTACGAAGCAGTGCTGCTTTTGGGGACCGAAACCGATACGCTGGATCTTGAGGGAAATGTATTAAAACAAACCTTAGTCACCTGCAGTGAGGAAGAGGTAAGAGAGTGCCTTGCTTCCTTTGTTGGAGAGGGAGAACAGATCCCCCCTATGTACTCCGCTCTAAAAGTAAAGGGAAAGCGTCTTTACGAGCTGGCAAGAGAAGGAATAGAGGTGGAACGAAAGAGCCGGAAGGTTACTTTTTTTGAAATTAAGCTTCTGCAGATCAATCTGCCTCGTGTACGTTTTTGGGTAAAATGCTCCAAGGGGACCTATATCCGAAGCCTATGCGACGATATCGGAAGAAAGCTGGGATGCGGCGGCTGCATGGAAAGCCTGAAGCGAACCGCCTCCGGCAGCTTTACCCTGGAAACAGCCTTGACGCTTTCCAAGGTGGAGGAGCTTGTCCGAGAAGGAAAGATAGAGGAAGCATTGATTCCGATGGATGCTTATTTTAAAGATTATCGCAAGGTTTCATCTTTGAAAGAGGCAGATAAGGCAGTGCACAATGGAAATGCCCTTTTCTTAAAAATGAGCGATGCAGCAGGGAAAGGCCTTGCGGAAGGCGAAAAGGTAAGAGTATACGATTCGCAGGGAAAATTCATTGGAATTTATTGCTATGAATCCAAAAAAGAAAGCCTGAAGGCTTTTAAGATACTAATGGAGTAAGGCGGCTTTAAGTTGCCGGGAGTTAGAAGTGAAATACTATAAAAGGCTTGAAGAAATCAGACAGGAACAACCCACAGTCATTACTTTGGGAAAATTTGACGGAATACACAGAGGACATCAAAAGCTCATTCGGGTAGTAGAAAAGATCGCAAAGGAAAGAGGTTTGCAGACCCTTATGTTTACCTTTGGGATTTCTCCCCAGACCGTACTTGGAATCCGGGACAACAGTGTCCTGATGACAAATGAGGAAAGGGGTGAGCTGGCCAGTCGCTTCGGAATGGATATGCTGGTAGAATGCCCCTTTACAAAAGAAATCCGCAATATGGATGCAGAGGATTTTGTAAAGAAAATACTGGTGGATGGTCTGAAGGTTCAGGCGGTAGTGATCGGGGATGACTTTCATTTCGGAAAGGAAAGAGTCGGAAATGCAGCCTTTTTAAAGGAAAAGGGACCAAAGTATGGCTTTACCGTAGATGTGATCGAAAAAGAAATGGACGGTCAGAGAGAGATCAGCAGCAGCTATGTAAGAGAAGAACTGGCAAAGGGAAATATTCAAAAGGTCAATGAGCTTTTGGGCTATGAGTATTTTATTTCCGGAGATGTGATAAGGGGGATGCATATGGGAACCGGCCTGGGATTTCCCACCATCAATATCAGTCCTTCGGAAGAAAAAATGCTGCCGCCAAGAGGAGTATATGCCTCAAAAACAGAAATCGATGAAGTGGAGTACGACAGCATTACCAACATCGGAGTAAAGCCTACCATCGGGGAGGCAAAACTGGGAGTAGAAAGCTTCCTTTTGAATTTCAGCGGAGATCTTTACGGAAAGAAAGCGTATGTAAAGCTTTTGGAATTTGAAAGACCGGAGAAAAAATTCGACTCCATCGAAGAATTGAAAAAACAAGTAGAGAAGGATATTGCAAAGAGAAGGGAAATGGTATGAGAGCAAGTGGAATCTTACTTCCGGTATTTTCGCTGCCGGGGGAATATGGTATAGGGTGCTTTTCGAAAGAAGCATATCGATTTGTGGACTGGCTGGAGAAAAGCGGTCAGAGCTATTGGCAGATTTTGCCTTTGGGTCCGGTAGGCTACGGAGCATCGCCATACCAGTCAGATTCCACCTTTGCCGGAAATCCCTGCTTTATTTCTTTAGAGGATCTTTTTGAAGAAGGTCTGATTACCCGGCAGGAGCTGGAAGGTCAGAAAAAACCACAGGACATTGACTATGCAGATTATGAAGCCTTGAAGGAAACAAGAGAGCCGGTGCTTCGAGCAGCTTATGCCAGATTTCAAGGCGGAGAAGAATTTGACAGCTTCTGTGAAAAAAATGAAGAATGGCTCAGAGACTATACCCGTTTCAAGGTTTTAAAAGAGCTCTACAATGGAGCCGCCTGGGACAGCTGGGAAAGACCTCACAGACTTCGCCACAAAGCAGCCATGGAAAAACTGGATGCAAAATACGGCGAAGAAATGCGCTACTATAAGTTTATCGAGTACATCATCGACAAACAGTGGAAAAAATTAAAAAGCTATGCAAATGAAAAAGGAATCCAGATCATCGGAGACCTGCCCATCTATGTTTCCATGGACAGTGCAGATGCTTGGAGCAATACAAAGCTCTTTAAATTTGACCGAGAGTTAAAGCCAAAATGTGTAGCAGGCTGCCCGCCGGATTATTTTTGCCAGGATGGACAGCTTTGGGGAAATCCGGTATATGACTGGAAAGTTCATGAAAAAGACAATTTCTCCTGGTGGATTCGCAGAATGAAGCATTGCTTTGACATTTACGATGTGCTGCGGCTGGATCATTTCAGAGGCTTTGCTTCCTATTATGAAGTGGATTATGGTGCAGAGCATGCAAGGGATGGAAAATGGGTAAAGGGTCCCGGAATGAAGTTCTTTAACCGGATCAAAGAGGTTCTGGGAGAAGTTCCCATTATTGCAGAAGATCTGGGATTTTTAACACAGGATGTATTTGATCTTTTGGAGGAGTCAGGCTATCCGGGAATGAAAGTTCTTTCTTTTGCCTTCGATGACAGTCACGACAGCCTTTATCTTCCTCACAAATATCAGCATAACTGCGTTGTATATACCGGAACCCATGACAATGACACCTTGGTAGGCTGGATTGAAAAAATGGGTCCATCCGAGAGAAAGTTTGTATCGGATTATGTCGGACATTACAATGTAAGCAATGAAGATCTGGCTTTCGAAGTCGTAAGGCTGGCAATGGGCAGTACTGCAGATCTTGCAGTTATCCCAATGCAGGATTATATTGGGCTTGGCTCCTATGCAAGGATCAACACTCCGGCTACTGTCGGCAACAACTGGAAGTGGAGAATGCGGGAGGAATGCCTATCAGATTACCTTGCCGGAAAGATCGAATGGCTGACCGATCTGTTCGGAAGAAGATGTAAAAAAGACGATTGATTTTTCAAAAAAATGAGTATAGAATCAGCTTAGGTGAAGAAATAAGTCTGCGGCAATCAGACAAATAAAGCCTACAGAAAGGGAAAAGAAAAATGAAAGAAATTTTAATTGCACCACAAATTGACAGCTTTGAAACCTTTAAAGAGTTTGCAGATGCTTTTGCACTGAGCGAGGATGATTTGATTCTTACAAACGAATACATTTACAATCCTCTTATGAAGGCAGCAGGCATCAGCTGCAAGACCATTTTCCAGGAGAAATACGGCGCAGGCGAGCCATCCGACATTATGGTAGATGCCATTCTGGAGGAAATGAACAAATACCAGTGCAAACGTATCATTGCAGTAGGTGGCGGCACCATCATCGATATTGCAAAGATCATGTGCCTGGAGGGAGCAACAGATACAGATGCTCTGTATGACCGCAAAGAGCTGGTAAAGGCAAAAGAGCTGGTTATTATTCCGACTACCTGCGGAACTGGCAGCGAGGTTACGAACATCGCCGTTGTAAACCGTACCAGAAAAGGAACAAAGATGGGTCTTACCTCTCCGAATATGTATGCAGATCACGCAGTACTGATTCCGGAATTCTTAAAGACTCTTCCATATTATGTATTTGCAACAAGCTCAATTGATGCACTGATCCATGCAGTAGAATCCTACCTTGGACCATACTCTACAACATACACAGAAATGTTTGCAGTAGAGGCAATCAAAGAGATTCTTGGCGGATACTGCCGTATCGCTTTAAACGGACAGGATGCTCGTTTTGCAGATGCAGCAACTTATCTGAAAGCAAGCAACTATGCAGGCATCGCATTTGGAAACAACGGCTGCGGCGCAGTTCATGCAATGAGCTATGCACTGGGTGGAAAATACCATGTACCACACGGAGAAAGCAACTACGAATTCTTCACAGACGTACTGAAAACCTACTTCAAGAAACAGCCGGTTGGAAAGATCCAGTACATTATGGACCTGATCACAGACACCTGCAAAGAGAATGGCTTTGAAGCAGAAGGCAACGGAATCGACGTTCTGGAGGCACTTCTTGGCAAGGTTCTTACAAAGAAGAAAATGTCTGAGTTCGGAGCAACTCAGGAAGACATTCGTCCATTTGCAGAGAGCACCATTGCAAATCAGCAGAGACTGTTAAGAAACAATTACGTAGAGCTTTCTGTTGATGAAGTAGAGGCAATTTATCAGGCAAGATTATAAAAAAGAGACTAGAGCAGCAGTCCGAAAGGACTGCTGCTTTTTACATTGTTTTTACGGCTCTTTTACTTCTATTTCGGTTGACGAATCCGGCCTCGGGTGATAAAGTTTAAACCGAAATGAGACCAATCAAACAGGAGGTGAAAATCATGGACAATTGCGACAGTACGGGACGAAGTTTGACCTTAGGGGCTGCGGATAGAATTTTTGAGGAGTGGTTGTCTGTGAGAGTACAGAGCTGAACTCCTGATTTTTGCGTGAATTCTTTTTCGCACCGCTGGAAAAACCGAGACTTATCTGCTGCAGAAAAAAGTCAACCGGGATTCTCAGTGGTTTTTTTATGCCATAATGCTGAGAACCTCAAGCACAGAAAGAGAGGTAAAAAAGGATGGAAAAAGAAGTATTAAAAGAACCAAAGTATGTTGAAGAGCTGTTGTCTATAATCCGAAGCGGCAAGTCAAGTGAAGAAATTCAGGATCTGCTTTCAGATTACCATGAAAATGATATTGCAGATGCTTTGGAAGAGCTGACAGCAGAAGAAAGAAAAAGACTGTACAAGATTCTGGGCGCCGAAAAGGTAGCGGAAATCCTGGTTTATCTGGACAATGCAGATGAATATTTAGGTGAGATCGCCATCGAAGAGGCGGCAGAGGTCATTTCTCACATGGACTCTGACGATGCGGTAGATGTCCTGGAGGAAATGGACGAGGAAACCCAGGAAAAAATCGTAGATTTGATGGACGACGAATCCAGCCGTGATATTCAGCTGATCCAGTCCTACGATGACGATGAAATCGGTAGTGTTATGACGACAAACTATATCGTCATTAAATATACACTGACCATTCGTCAGGCCATGCGAGAGTTAGTAAGACAGGCCGGTGAAAATGACAACATCTCCACCATCTACACGGTAGATGAAGAAAACAAATTTTACGGAGCCTTGGATTTAAAGGATCTGATCATAGCCAGGGAATACCAGAAGCTGGAAGAGCTGGTAACAACCTCCTATCCTTATGTTACAGACCATGAAAAGATCAGTGATTGTCTGGAACGAATCAAGGACTATGCCGAGGATTCAATTCCTGTTCTTACAGAAAATGAAGAAATCGTAGGAATTATCACAGCCCAGGACATCGTTGAGGTTGTAGACGATGAGATGGGTGATGACTATGCAAAGCTGGCAGGTCTTACTTCTGAGGAAGATCTGAAGGAAACAAACCTGGAAAGTATGAAAAAACGTCTTCCATGGCTGGTCATTCTTTTGTTCCTTGGAATGGGTGTTTCTTCTGTGATCGGTGTATTTGAAGCTGTCGTTGCTCTGCTTCCTGTTATAATGAGCTTCCAGTCTCTGATATTGGATATGGCAGGAAACGTAGGAACCCAGTCATTGGCTGTAACCATTCGTGTATTGGTCGATGAAAATCTGACCGGTGAAAACAAAAGAAAGCTGATGTTCAAGGAAATGCGAGTTGGTTTTTCAAATGGACTTGTTTTAGGGTGTATAGCCCTTGCATTTGTCAGCTTTTATACGATTTTCATAAAGGGCTATCCGACTCATCAGGCTGTCGTGGTAGCAGGCTGCGTAGCAGTTGCCCTCCTTGTGGCAATGACGATTTCCAGTCTGGTGGGAACCATCATCCCGATGTTTTTCCATGCGATTAAGGTGGACCCGGCTGTTGCATCAGGACCCTTGATCACAACGGTAAACGATTTGGTAGCGGTAATAACTTACTATGGTCTGGCATGGATTCTTTTGATCAATGTCTTCCATATGGTAGGCTAAAAAATAATAATAAAAAATTTCAAAAAGGACTTTCTCAAGTAGGCATTCGCAAATTTGCTGAAAAGAGAAGGTCCTTTTTTTGTGCCTGTTATACATTTCAGAAAGAATATAGCGACAGATTGACAATTCTTTTTTAAACATATAAACTATCAAACGAGAGTTATATGTAAAATAGCAAAGAGTATCTTCTTAAATGAGGATGTAAGGAAAAAGAGCCATATGGAATACCGATTTACAGATATGCACTGTCACATCCTGCCCGGTGTAGACGACGGAGCAAGGGACATAGAAGAAAGCAGGCAAATGCTGCAGATGGCTTACAATGAAGGCATCCGTTTTATTATTGCGACACCTCACTATCACATCCATAGAGGACATGCAAAGGTAAATGTGTGGAAGGAAAAACTGGAACAGGTAAGGCAGGAAGCTTCCAGGATTGCACCGGAGCTTTTGGTGTATCTGGGCAATGAAATCTACTGGGGTCACGACATACCGGAAAAGCTGTCTAAAGGAAGGGTTCTGACTATGAACCATCGGGATGTAGTTCTGTTGGAATTTTCTCCATCAGATGATTTTCAGAGAATCCACCAGGGACTTCAGCTAACGCAGACCAGCGGAAATGACGTGATCCTGGCCCACGCAGAAAGATACCGGTGCCTTTTAGAGGACGTAGAGCTGGTAGAAGAAATCCACAAAATGAACGTAAAAATCCAAATAAATGCTGGAAGCATACTGGGAGAAGGCGGACGGAGTGCGAAAAAATTTGTAAAAGAGCTGATGGACAGAGATCTGGTCTTTTGCGTTGGAACCGATGCACACGATACAAAAAAAAGACCGCCTCGTATGAAAAAAGCAGCACTCTATGTAAAACGCAAATATGGCGAGGAATACATGCGGAAGATTTTTTTCAGCAATGCAGCCGGGCTTTTGAGAAAAGAAAAAGCTCTTTAAAAGAGAAAAATGAGGAGGACTACTCTGGCAGAAAAAGTCAGAGAGGGAGTGTAGATGAATCGAATGGAAAATAGAAACATTACATCATCTCAGG